>CAZRFG010000009.1:0-25536 GCA_964599205.1 uncultured Victivallaceae bacterium | reverse complement strand
GAGCTGAGATGTGATCGCGTCGGTATGTTCGGCGTCCTGAAGCTTGTCGTCGTCGCTCACGAGATCCTCCACTCCGATCCCGTCGATCAGCGCGAGAAACTTGCGGTCGGCGAGCAGCTGGGAGCCGTTCTGGGGGAAAACCAGGAAGCCGGGATGCCGGGCCCGGCCGCGCTCCGCGATCGCGGTCACCAGTGCGATCATATCCTCGCGGTAACTCCGCTTGGTCTCGGGATTGATCCGGTTGTCGATGAAGTCGCGCCTGGCGCGGTCGTACTCGAAATACTCGAAGCCGTCGACGATGTCAAGATAGACCCCGTCGAAGTTCTGATCGACGATCTCATCGAGATAGTTGAATACGATCTGCTGCCACGGGGCCTGCCAGTAGCGGACCATGTAGTTGCCTTGCCAGTCCGGATCGGGAGCGACCAGGAAAGCGGGGTGACTTGCCCCATTGGAGTTGACTTTCCAGTCTTTCCGCCAATAACTCCGGTAATCCTCCGCCTCGCCGATCGAGAAATAGGCGAGGATTTTGCGACCTTCCCGCCCCTGCCGGATCGCCGCGATTTCGTCCGGCGTCCACTTGTTCGCAGCCGAACCGTCGGTCGAATAATCGAGCACCAGGACATCGCGGTCGCACGCCGCCAGCGTCTTGACCATTCCCGCCCGGTCCGAGGCGAGTTTGTCCGGCTGGAGCACGTAGCCGAGTGTCGCGGCATTGAGCGTGGTGACCCCAAAAATCACCAGCGCGGCAAGCAGTCGGCGACTCATTTTCAGCGCAACCCGTCGTAGGTGGCCGGACGGCGCTCCTGCACGAAAATCGTTCTCGGCTCTCCGTTGGCGGGGCCGACCGAGAGCCAGAACTGACGGGGCCGCCGCGCGAAGTCGAGATCGGCGTAAATGTAGGTTTTGTCCTGTTCGCTTTCGGCGAGGACTTCGCCGAGGCCGGAGATGATCCGGGCCGGGGTGTCGAGATTGGTCGGCGAGGTCGCCAGCGGAATCCCGTTGTCGATTGCCCGGGTCGGCCAGACGTGGGTCTGGTGGAGTTTCGAGCCGTCGCCGGCGATCGGCAGCAGCAGCAGTTCGGCCCCGGCAAGCCGGAGCAAGCGGGCGGATTCGCCGAACCAGTGATCCCAGCAGATCATGATCCCGACCTTGCCGAAATCGAGGTCAAAGACCGGGTATTCGGAGCCCGGAGTCAGGCCGGCTTCCATCTCCCCCATCGAAAGGTGGACTTTGCGGTATTTACCCACCAGTTCGCCCTGGCGGCCGACGATGATCGCACTGTTGTAATTGCGTTCGCCGTCGCGCTCGTGGAGCGAAATCACGATGTAGCTGTTGAGTTTGCGGGCGTAGGCGCTCAGCAAAGCGAAGGTCGGTCCGCCGGGCACCGCTTCGCAACGGGCACTCATCGAGCCGGGCACGCCGCGGTCGGTCAGGCATTCGGTGAAGAGAATCAAATCCGGCTTGACCTGATCGCGCTCGATCCGGTTCAGCATATCCTCGATCATTTTGAGGTTTCTTTCGACCGTCGAGGGGTACTCGACCGGATTGATCTTGGTGGTGACGATCCGCGCCGGACGCGGCGGGATGGCGGCGATTTCGCGGATCTCAAGCTTGTGAAACCGCACTTCCCCCGGCTGCCAGCGGAGAAAAAGGCGAAACTCCGCCATCGTCGCCTCCGCCGGAACCTGCAGCTCTTCGGCGTAAACACGGACGCCGTCGCGTTCGCCCTGGTCGATCAGGTAATCGCGTTCAATCATACTGTCGAAATCGGGCCCCTTCTGGAAGGTCACAATCGCCCCGGTATTGACCGGCAGAACATCGGGCGAAGCGCTCAGCTCCAACTCGATGCGATAGGTTTTGCCCCCCTTGACCGGAAATGCGCCGCGCCAGAATCCGACGCTGTCGGCCGCCTCAAGTTTGATCGCAAGCCGGTCGCCCTGACGCTCGTACTCCGGCGTCCCCGCGCCTTCCGGGGTCAATGGCGAAAAGTTTTCAAATGGTTTCATCGTCGCTCCTTTTTTATCTTCGGTTTTGACCTTGTCGGCTTGCTCCAGGGAGATCGCGCCGGATTTCGGAAGGACCGGCGGTTTGTTCTCCCGGTAGGTCTCCGGACGGCGCTCGCGAACAAAGAGGCTGCGCCCCTCGCCCATCGCCGGGCCGACCGAGAGCCAGTAGGCGCGGCAGGCTTTGGCGAGGTCGATTTCGGCGGAGACGTAGGTTTTGTCGCCGCGCCCGTCGGCGGCGATGGTGCCGTCGGGGAGGATGATCCGGGCGGCGTTGTCGGGAAGAAAGGTGGTGACCACCAGCGGCAGCCCCTGGTCGATCGCGCGCGCCGCCCAGGTAGTCTCAAAGTAAGTCGTCGCCCCGTTTCCGGCAAGCGGGAAAAGCAGCAGCTCCGCGCCGTTCAGCCGCAGCATCCGGGCGGTTTCGACGAACCAGTTGTCCCAGCAGATCATGATCCCGACCTTGCCGAAATCGAGGTCGAAGACCGGGTATTCGCTGCCCGGCAGCACCCCCGCCTCGGTTTCAGTGGTGGGCAAATGGACTTTGCGGTACTCGCCCGCGAGTTTCCCTTCGCGGTCGACGATGATTGCGGTGTTGTAAATCCGGCCGCCGACATCGACATGCATCGCGCCGACGATGTAGCACTTGAACTTTTTGGCGTATTTGCTCATCAGCTCAAAGGTCGGGCCGCCGGGCACCTTTTCGCCGACCTTGCCGCAGCCCGCCTCGCCGCAGCGGTCGGCGAAGCATTCTGGAAAGAGGATCAAATCGACTTTCGGCACTTCGCGGCCGATTTTCTCGAGGAGTTCGGTCGCGGCGGCGAGCGCTTCGGGCCGGCTCGGTGAATTGATCTTGGCGGCCACCACCCGGACCGGACGCGGCGCTTGCGGCGGCAGTTCGGTCAGGGTCAAATTGCGAAACCTCACGCTCGCTTTTTCCCATTTGAGGAAACAGCGGATTTCAAGGTATTTCGCCTCGGCGGGCGCGGTCAAGGTGCGTTCGAGAAAAACGGTGTCGCCCTCAACCTTGACCGGATCGAGGTAATCGCGCTGGAGCATCGATTGAAAATCCGGCCCTTTCTGCCAGGTGACGAGCGCCCCGGCGTCGTTGAGGTCGGCAAGTTTCCCCGCGCCATCGGCTTCAAGCGAGATCCGGTAGCGCCCTCCCGGCTTGACCGGGACGACCCCGCGCTGGAAGCCGATGCTGTCGGCCGACGGCAGGGTGATCACAAGCTCGTTTTCCCGGGTCTCAAATCCGGGCGCCGCCACCTTCGGGGGAACCAGCGTGGTGAATTTCGAAAGATCGACTTTTGACATATCCGCTCCATATCCGCCGGCGATGAGGCCGGCAAGTGCGAGAAAGCACAGCAACTTCTTCATGGCTTTGCCTCGAACATCGCAATTTCGCCATTTCCGCTCCCGGCATAAACCATGCCGCCGGATGCCGCAAGGGCGGAAACCGGGCCGCTGAATCGGTATTGCCGGAGAATCTCTCCCCGACCATTGACCAGGAGAAGCGAACCGTCGAAACAGCCGACCGCGAGGAGCGGCGTTGCTCCGGCGCGCTCGACCGCGGCAAGCAGCGTCGGGTTGGCCGGAAGCACCAGAAGTTTCTGGAGCTTGAGCTCGCGGTTGAAGAAGAAGAGGCGGCTCCGGTTGTAGGCAACCGCGATTTCGGCTTCACCGTTGCCGTCGAAGTCGGCGACCGCGAGGCCGCGGAAATTGGTGTTGCGAAGCGATTCGCGCCCGTACATGCCGCTGTCGGCGCGGAAGCCGGGGCCGAAGTTGACGTCGCGGATGATCTTGCCGTCGCGGCTCCAGATGCCGAGCCGGTTGAGCGCACCGTTGAAGTCGCCGACCAGCTCCACCGGATCGCCCTTGGCAAGCGGCGCGGCGACAAGGCTATTGCGGCCGACCGAGCTGTAGCCGAAGGAGCCCATATCGGTTCCGTCCGCCCCGCCGGTCATCCCCATGTCGACGCTGGACAAATCGGGAAGAATCGCAAAGACCCGCGGCCAGCCGCCGATCTGGCGGCAGGCAAGCATCCGCGCCGGCTGCGCGCCGGAAGCGGGAAGCAGCGTGAAACCGGTCACCCGCCCGTACTCGTGGCGGTCGCGCTTGAGGAGTTTCCCGGCGGGGTCGAGGATTTCGACGGTCGAGGTGCTGCCGGCGAAGATCAGGGGTTTCCCCGGCTCAAGCTCGGCCACCGCGAGCGCATTGATCCCCGGCACCGCGGTCTTGAACCAGTAGAACTGATTGGTGGCGATCAAGCCGTCGGACATCACCGAGGTGAACTCCCACGCTTTGACCCCGTCGAGGTTGTAGGCGAGGAGTTTTTCATCCTTGCAACCCAGGAGAAGTTGTTTGGTCGAGGGGACAAAGGCGATCGCCCCGATCGGGCTCGCGGCCGGGAATTCGCGTAAGACCTTGCCCGCCGGACTCACCAGCAGCGCCTTGTTGCCGGCGACCGCGGCGAAGTTGGCTTCGACCGGGATGATTTTGGAAACTTCGGCCCCGGCCTTGAGCGAAGCGGCGACCGGCCAGGCCGGAGCGCTGAACGCAGCCTTGGCCGCCGGAGCTTTGGCCTTCAGCGCGGCGTCGACTCCGGCGAGGTCGGCGGCGGGGAGCCGGGCGGCGAGCTTCAGCGTTTCGCCCGGCTTGCAGGTCGCGCTTTTGCCGTCGGCAAGGGTAAGCGCGGCCCCCTCCGGCGCGGTGACTTCGAGCGTGTCGGCGGCGAGCGTCGCCACCACCGCTTTGTCCGCAGTGAAAACGCCGGCGAGTTCGCGCACCCGGAAGCCGGTCAGGCGGTCGGCCTCGCGGAGGATGAAGCCGTTGCCCTGCGCCTCCAGCATGGCCGGGAGTTTGAGCGCGATTTTGCCGTCTCCGGCGGCGGCGGCGAGCGGCAGACCGCCCGGCGCGCCGTTGACCAGCAGCGAGGCGAAGCGGATCGGCTGCTGTTTGCGGCCGCTCCCTTCCAGCACGAATTCAGCGGCGACTCCGCCCTCGACCGGAGTCAGCTTGGGTTCGCAGGGGAACGAGGTGCCGAGGAGATAGCTCCGTACCGGCTCGCGGTAGTCGAAATCGGCCACCCGGAAGTCCTCCAGTCCGATCAAGGTGGTGGTCGGATTGCCGGGGTCGACGGTAAGGCACTCGATTTCCAGCTGGTGTTTGCCCGCGGCGAGCTTCTGTTTCCCCAGATCGACGGTGACCACTTTGTACCCGCCGGGGTTGAGGTGGTCAAATTCATTGACGACAACTTTGCCGTCGAGCCGGAAGCGGATTTTGCCGCGTCGCCCCTCGTGGCTGCCGAGCCGGACCACGACTTGCGAATCGACCGCCTTGGCGAGTTCGAAGTCGAGCTTCAGCACCGAGCCCGGCTGAACCCCGTTGAAGATCGCGTAGTTGCTGGCGGAATAGGATTTATCCGGCCAGGCGATTTCATTTAGAAGAGCCATTCCCGGCTTGTGGCAGAAGAGCTTGTCGGAGAGCGGCAGCGCCCCCGAGGGCGGCGGCGACAGCAGCACTTCGCCGTTGGCGACAACCTTGGGCGAGGTTCCCGGGGCGGGAAGGAAGCTGTTGATCACTTCGACCGACTGGAGGTCGGCAAGCGGAACCACCTCGTCGTAGACCAGCAGGAATCGGTTTTCCCGCAGCAGCAGCGTGCGGTACCAGTCGAAACCGTTGAAATCGGCGAGTTTGGCCTGGATGTAGACGGTGTCGCCGAGTTTGCCCGCGGCGAGGATTTCCGAATAGTCGGAGCTTACCATGCCGTTGAGCCCGTCGGCGTAGAGCGCGAGCTGGTTGAAGTAACCGCGCAGCAAGGTATCGCCGTTGAGCCGCAAGGTCAGGATGTTGAAGTTGTGGAACGGCACCCGGCCGCCGGGACCGTACTTGGTGTCGAGCAGCAGGAAGTCGCCGTCGGGGCCGGGGCTCTGGCGGTAGGTCATCCACTCCGCGACGCGTTTGGCGTCAAAGGGCGGCGCCCACTTCATCCCGCGCGGATCGGAGCGGAAAGTGTACCACTTGCCCGCCGTCCGCCGGAAAAAGTTTTCCGCATAGGGTTGCGGCGGGTAGAACGACTGCCCGGACTTGAATTTGCCGTCGTCGGCTCCGGTCTTGGCCATCAGCTCGACCGGGGATTGGTCCTGGGTGAGATAGGCCGCGAGCAACAGAAAGGCGGGGGAAGAGAAACTCTGCGACCAGTCGCCGCCGCGGCGGTCGGAGAGCGCGGCGAGGCCTTCGGCGTAGGCTTTCAGCACCGGGCTCCCCACATACTTTTCGCCGCCCTCGAGCGCGGCGTAGACAAAGAGCGGCTGGATAAAGGTGTTGTACCAAAAGAGCGAACTCACCTCGATCGCCGCATACTGATCCAGCGTGGCCATCGCGTTGCGGACCAGCCGCAGCCCCTCGGCGCTGTCGATGCCCGGGTAGTATTTGTCGAAGTAGCGGGCAGTGACGTACACGGTCAGCGCCTCCCACAGCAAGTGGCGGTCGGGAAGAATCTGGTGCGGCCCCGCATCGGCGAAGCGGTAGATATTGAAGTAATCCTTGATCGTCAACCGGTTGACCAGCTGCTCGTAGAACTTGCGGGTGATCGCCAGCCGGTCGGCGTCGGAAAATGCCGGGTTCTCCTCGACCATATCCCAGAAGAGCATGGTCATGATCGAGCGGTAGTGGTAGGGATCGCCGAGGGGATTCATATTGTCGCGGTAGGACTCGTCGTCGAGTTTGAAGAGTTCACGCCCGGTAGCCTGATCCTTGGGGAGAGCGAGGCGCATGAATTCGTCGGCGTAGCGTTTTTCGCCGGTGAGGTAGAACAAGGCGAGGTTGCGCGAAAGGGTGTTCCAGCCGAAATAACCGCGCTTGCCGTAGCCCTGCGACTGTTCCCAGAGGTCGCACCCGGCGGCGATTTGGGGGATGTCGACCTTCGGCCCGAGCTTGATTTCGGCGAGATAACCGAGTTTGAGCGTCTTCCCCGCCGGTTGCGCCCGAATCAGCCCGGTGAGTTTCGCCGCCGCCGCAGCGGTGCCGGCGAAGTCGCTGCCGCCCGCGAAGATCACGTTTTTGCCGTCGCCGAAGGGATTGTGCAAGGAACGCACCACATTTCCCCCGCCCGCGCCGGGATATTGGGAGTCGAGAATCACATAATGCCGCATGTAGAGGTTGCTCACCGCCGGATTGTCGTCACGGTTGCCGAGCATGATGAGATTGGCGGGGAGCTTGTTCAAGTCGCGGTATTGCGCCCCCTCGACGACCGGAAGTTCGACCCCGGTCGCGCTTTTGACCGCCGCATTGACTTCGGCGGCCAGCTTGCGGTACGCGTCGCCCGCCGGGATCACCAATTCGGCGGCAGGCTTGCCGTCCTTGACCAGCTCGGTATTCAAATAGAGATTGCGGAGTTCAATTTTGGCCTTGCCGAGCTTGTCCGCCGGCGGGCCCTGGGGCACGGGAGCGGCAGCGGCGGGAGCGGGGGCGGCGGCGAGTTCCTTGAGCTCGACATCGTCGAACCAGGCGGCATTGACGTCTTTGGGGTCGCCCGAGGCCGGGGCAAGCGCGAGGTTGAGCCGGGTCGCCTTGGGGGGAACGCTGCGGATGACCACCTTGTAGGTTTCCCAGCCGTCGGATTTAAGCTTGATCTCATCGACTTTGCCGCCGAGATAGGTGTAGACTTTGCCCTCCAGGCGGCCAAACTGCATTCCGGCGCGAATGGCGCTCCCGGCTTTGCCGCGGGCTTTGAAGGTGAGCTCATAACCCGCCGCCGGAACAGTCACGTCAAAGAACTGGGCGGCGTAGGGCCGGGCATCGGTCCACTTGTCGTCAAGCCGGAGCGAAGCTTTGCCCGAGCCCGGAGCGGCGGGGTCATAAGTCAGGAAGGCCCCCCGCTCAGCAGCCGTAACCGTCTCGGGGAAGCCCCACATCAGCCAGTCCGAAGCACTCTCAAACCCGGGGTTTTTGACCGGACTCTCCGCCATCGCAAAGATCCCGGCAAAGACCGCCGCCAGCAGCACGATCATCCGTTTCATGCAAACTCCCTCGTGTTGACCGCATCCGCCGCCATCGCGGGCGGATCGACGTTAAACAGTGTTTAACATAGTATAACAGCAGTCTTCAGGAATAACAATAGCAGAAAACAACGATTGTTAGCACGATTCAAATCTCACGCCTCTTCCTTGTGCGGCGCGCCCTTGACCGGCGCACCCGGCGCGGGCCAGTCGGCGGCAGTGCCGAGGAGCGAAGCGGAGAGTCCGGTGGCGACGAGTTCACGCTCCAGCGCGTCGGCGGCAAAGGGCTCCATCCGGTCGTCCCAGGGCGCAATCAGCTTGAGGTCGCGCGCGGCCAGCAGATGATAGAGGTCGGCTAGGTCGAATTTCCGCAGCATCCCGCGCGGCGCGTGCGACTGCGGCCAACGCCAGACCCCGCGCTTGATCATTTCGGTGAAGGAGAGCGGCGCGCCGGAAAGGGTCACGCGCTCAACCTTTTTGCCCGCCGCGGCGGCGGCGAAGGCGGCGACGATCGCCCCCAGGCCGTGCCCGAGGAGGTGAATCCGCTTCGCCCCCCGTTCGCGCAGCAGCGCAATGGCGGCCAAAACGTCATGGATTTTGCCCCCGAGCAGCGGATCGCCGGTCATCGCGCCGGCCGAATCGTAGAAGTAATCCGCCCCGTAGATGGCGAAAAAGTCGTTGTCGCGATCGGCGGTCAAGGAGCGCGACGCGCCGATCCCCCGGACGTCCAGCCCGAAGGTCC
Source organism: uncultured Victivallaceae bacterium (assembly GCA_964599205.1). GTDB lineage: Bacteria > Verrucomicrobiota > Lentisphaeria > Victivallales > Victivallaceae > JAVBUI01. The sequence continues at coordinate 16,786 of CAZRFG010000009.1, read as the reverse complement.
GCAAGGGCAGCTTTTTGATCTCGCTCTCGGCATCGAGATGGGCGACATAGAGCAACGTCTCCTCAAAAACCGGAATCTGGAAGTGGGCTCCGGCGTCATCCCGCAATGCGAGGTAGGCCTCCGCCCCCGGCTCGGTCATCACCGCGAAACGGGAGGCGATCACCCCTTTTTCATGCGTGACGCAGCGCAGCACCCGGTCGGCGGGAGCTTTTTTGGAATATTCCGCCCCGAGTTCTTCGGCGATGAAGCGTTTGATCGTCGTCTTGTCGGCGGCTTTGCGCCGGGCGGCTAGCGCGGCGGCCTTTTCGGCCAGCAGCTCGGGAAGAAGCTTGCTGTTTTCGAGCGCCGCAACCTGGCCGTCGGCGGTGCAGTAGGTTTTGGGCGGCGGCGGAATGACCAGATCGGCGGGCTCCTTGATCACCACTTCGATTCCGGCGTGTTCGCCGAAGAACCGGACCATCGCCTCGCGGTTGTCCAGCCCGTACCCGTGGTCACCGGGGCTGACGAAAAACTGGAGGTTCTTCTCCGCTCCCAGCAGCCGGTAGATCCGCTTCGCTTCGGCAAACGACTCGGCCGCGCCGCGGACGTCAAAGAAATCGTTGCTCCGGCCCAATATCAGCACCGGGCTCGGCGCGCGGGCGATCAGGAAGTCGGCCATCTCAAAGCCGTACGGCGCCAATTCCGGAATCACCTGCTCGGCGTCGACCGGCAGTTCGTTGTCGAAATTGCGCTTGAAAGTCGTGATGTAACACCCCGGCGCCCCCATCGCCAGGCGGTGGTCGAGCGCCCATAAATAAGTCGAGAGGGTGCCGCCGCCGGAATTCCCGGTCACCCCCAGTCGCGACGGATCGACTTCCGGCCGCCCGGCGAGGTAATCGAGCGCGCACATCGCGTCCCACACCCGCCATTCGGCGAAGTGTTCGCCGCAGAGCAGCAGCCCCTTACCGATCTGGTTGTGCTCGCTGCAGCAGCGGCCACGGCAGAAATCGCTGTCGCCGAGCCGTTCGAACTGTCCCCGCTCGCCCTGCCCCGCGGGATCCGGGATCAGCACCGCGAAGCCGTTGTTGACCAGCGAAAAAGCGTAGCGCAAGTAGGCGTCCGCCGCCTTGCCCTCCTGGGCATGCCCGCAGAGACCGAGCACGGCGGGCAACCCCGCCCGGGCGGCTTCGGGGCGGAGAAAGAGCGCGGTGACCTTGAAACCGGGGCGGCTTTCGAAAATCACCTTGTCGATCAAGGCGCCGTTGGCGCGGAACGACCCGGTGACTTCGGCACCCAGCGGCGACCGGCGGGGAAAGTCGAAAGCGCCGGCGAGAAGTTTGCGGACGCGGCTGCGGTAAGCCAGCGCCCGGGCCCGGCTGTCAACCTTGGCGAGACGCCGTTTACGCTCATGCCCAATTGCCTCAAAGGCAACATTATAATACGCCTGAAGCATCGACCCGTTGATCACCTGCGGCACCATAATCTCCTCCTTCCTGAAAAAAGGTTTTATTTTTACATTGATGACACCAAAAAATACTTGAAGTTTTGCACTTTTACAAGTATATTGGTGTATATTTTTTTGCAACAAAGTCCGGAGAGGGGCGGTAACTGCTGATGGCTAAAACCTTTGAAGAAAAACTGGTCGAGTCCTCCGGCGAAGAGACGCTGAAGGCGGCCAAACAGATTTTGAAGCATAATGCTCTGGCCGGCGCGTGGCGCAGTCCGGAAGGGGTGATTCACGCCCGGATTCAGGGCAATACGCTCCACTACCAGGTCGCGGTCACCCCGGGCAATCCGGCGACCGCGGTCTGCTCCTGTTCCGACCGCTCCGGGAAACTCTGCGAACACGCGGTCGCCGCGCTGCTCTACTGCGGCCGCTTCAATCCGGCCGCGATCAAGCCGATCGGCGAAACCGCCTCCGCCTACGCCGGGCTCAAATACGAAAACCTCGAAGAACTCGCCGGCCGCGAAAACACCGAAAAAAACGCCGCGCTGCTGATCAGCGTCAGCTCCGAATTCCCCCACGTCCCGAGCAAGTGGGAAAACGCGGTGCTCAACGTCAAGCTCCGCAACAAAGAGCGCGAATACCTCGGCAACGTCAACAACCTGCGCCAGCTTTTCTTCGACAAAAAGCTCAGCATTTCGCTCAAGATCGACGACTTTTCGCTTCAGGAACAGCAGATCATCCGTTTCCTCGCGATCAACGGCGAACCCGACAACTCCAATGTGCTGCTCAACTCGGAGCAGACCGCCGAATTTTTCCACTGCCTGGTCGGGTTCAAAAACTTCACCCGCGACGGCCGCCGGCTGCTGGTCCGCGCCGACCGCGCCGAACCGGTCATCCTCCGCCAGCAGACCCCCGACGGACTCAAAATTTCCGCCGGCATCCGGGTCGGCCACGCGCTGCTTCCGATCAGCAATGCCAAGGTCATCACCGGCCGCTCCGGCTGCTGGATCGGCCGCGAAGGCGAATACTACTTCATTCCGGCAGTGGTCGATATCGGCTTTTTGCGCAATTTTTTCCGCACCGGCGAACAGTTCTTCCCCGGCAAGATTTCCGAGAACTTCCTCGATCACGGCCGCTTCCCGCTGCCGCTGCTCGACGCCAAAGTGCTGGAGCTTGAGGAGGCCCCGCTGGCGGTGCTGCTGGCCGGCAAACTCAGCGCCGAGGGGCGCCTCAACGTCGTGCTCCGCTACTTCTACGGCGACGAAGCTTTCGCCCCCGGGTCCGGGCGGCTGGCCCGGATCGGGTCGAGCTTCGTCAAACGCGACGAATGCGCCGAACTCCGGCTGGAAAACGAACTCGAAATGTTCGGCTTCCGGCGCGAAGAGGACAGTTTCACGCTTGAAGACAGCGAGGGCATCGGGCTCTTTCTCCAGGAGCTGCTGCCGCTCTGGCTCCGCAGCCGGAGCAACTACGCGCTCAACAGCGAACTCGCCATGCTCAGCCGCGGCGGCAGCGGGCTCGAAGCGCTCGGCGTCCGCAACCAGGTCAAGGGACTCACTCCCGACGCTTATCTGATCCAGTTCCACTTCGGCGAACCGGCGATGGGGATCTCCTTCAAACGGCTCGCCGCCGCCGCCCGCAAGTCGCAGAATTTCCTGGTCGCCGACGACGGCCGGGTCGTCCATTTGTCCGAAGCGCTCCGCCGCTACATGCGGGGGCTCGAAAATGCGATCCGCAACCTGCGCGAAAAAGAGAGCACTTTTGAACTTCCCTTTTTCGCCGCCGACTACTTTTTGTACCTGACCGAGCGCTTCCCGGAAGCCCGTCCGCCGGAACTCGGCGAGAAGATCACGCCGGAAAACGCCGCCGCCGCGACCGCCCCCGAGTTCCGCTTCGAGGGCACGCTCCGCACCTACCAGCAACAAGGCGTCGACTGGCTGGCGAAAATGACCGACAACAAGCTCAACGTGATCCTCGCCGACGAGATGGGCCTGGGCAAAACCGTCCAGCTCCTCGCCCTCCTCGCCGCCCGCAAAAAACACGGCGGCAACCCGGCGCTGGTGATCTGCCCGGCAAGTTTGGTCACCAACTGGGAACGCGAAGCCAACAAATTCGTCCCCGAATTCAAAGTCGCCGCCCTCAACAACGGCGGCGACCGCGAAAACGTCTGGGAACACACCAATTCCTACGATCTGGTGATCGCCTCCTACGCGATCGCCCGGCGCGACGCCGAAGCGCTCAAGAAACTCCGCTTCTGCTACCTCATCCTCGACGAAGCGCAGCACATCAAGAATCCCGGCACCGCCAATGCGATGAGCTGCAAATCGATCAGCGCCGCCCACAAAATCGTGCTGACCGGGACGCCGCTGGAGAACTCGCCGGAGGATCTCTGGAGCATTTTCGACTTCCTCCACTCCGGCATGCTCGGCAATTTCAACGCCTTCCGGAGCACCTACGGCGACCTGCGCGACAACCCCGAGCTGCAGGAAGACCTCGCCAACCGGATCGCCCCCTTCCTGAAACGCCGGACCAAGGCCGAAGTCTGCGCCGAACTCCCGCCCAAGGAAGAGCGGATGATCTTCTGCGACATGCACGGCGAACAGCGCTCGCTTTACGAAACGATCCGCGAAACCGGCCGCAAACAGCTCGCCGACTGCGAAAAGAACGACAAGCGCGTCAACGCCGAGATTTTCACCACGCTGCTGCGGCTCCGCCAGACCTGCTGCCACCCGGCGCTGCTGCCGGATTCACCGGCGGCGCCGTCGGCCAAGTTTGAACTCCTCCAGGAATTGGTCCTCGAACACATCGACAGCGGACACAAACTGCTGATGTTCAGCCAATTCACCTCGTTCCTCGCCAAGATCACCGAGTGGCTCGACCGCGACAAGATCGCCTACGAGTACCTCGACGGCTCGACCCGCAACCGCCAAGACCGGGTCGACAATTTCAACAACAATCCGGAGATTCCGATCTTTTTGCTGAGCTTGAAGGCGGGCGGCACCGGGCTCAATCTCACCTCCGCCGACACCGTGATCCTCTGCGACCCGTGGTGGAACCCGGCGGTCGAGCTGCAGGCCGCCGACCGCACCCACCGCATCGGCCAGAGCCGCCCGGTGACCAGTCTGAAGCTGCTGGTCCGCGATTCGATCGAGGAGAAAATCCTCGCGCTTCAGGAGAAAAAGCAGCAGATGTTCGACAACGTGATCGACAATCCGAGTATTGCCGCCACCAAGTTCACGATTGAAGATTTGAAGTTCCTGTTGAATTAAAACGGAGTTTCAGCCATGAGAGAGACCATTTGTCAGAAATGCCATGCGGCCAACAAAAAAGAGGCCGTCGTCTGCAACAGTTGCGGCACCCGGCTCGATCATGCCGAGGATACCGCCTTCGCCCGGCTCAAGGAAAGCGGCTTTTTCGGGAAGCTGGCGGCGCTGCCGTTCCGGGTCCTCGGGTTTCTGGTCAAAAAAATCTACTGGGTGCTCTCGATCGTGCTCGGCACCGTCCTGATCGGCGGCTCGCTGCTGCTGATCTTCGCATTCGCCCCGCTCTCCTGGCCGGACTACAAAAATCCGCCGCAAAGCGACATCACCGCGATGGCCGCCCAGGCCGCGCTGGCCGCTCTCGACACCCAGGGCACCACCCGGATGACCATCGACACGGCCAATCGGCTCGGCAACGATTTCCTGACCGCCAAGCCCAAAAAGCAGAGCAACAAACCCGCTCCGGCGCCGGCCCCGGCCGCCCCGGACGACTGGATTTCCAAACTCAAAATCAGCGGTCAGTTCGCGGCGATCAAGTCGGGCGACGAGCAGTATGAATTCACCCTTGTCGGCAAGATCAACGACAAACTGCCGTGGCGGCTGGTCGCCCGGTTCGAAGCCGACCGCGAAAAGGAAGGGATCTTCCTCCCCAACGGATACCGCTTCGGCTCGGTGCCGATTCCGCGCATCATTTATCTCCGGCTGCTGCGCCGGATCGTGCCGATGATCAACCCCGACCAGCAGCTGCTGCCGTGGCTGGCCCGCATCCACAACGCCAAAATGGATTTGCGCGACAGCCGCAACGGAGAATTCCATCTCAATGTCGAACCGGTGAAGAAATACTGATAAAAGACTTGCAAAATCGGAGTTGAGATGCTACTGTAGTCGGATTAAGGATATTTCAACTTTATATCGAGATAATGCAATGGAAAAGAAAACCATCCAGAACGTTTCCGCGGCCATCCGCGAGATGATGAACAAAGCCAACCGGAGCCGCGATCCGGTCGTTCAGATGACCATGTTCAAGGACATCATCAAGCAGGAGCCCGGTTTCCTCGCCGCCCGCACCAAGCTCCGGGATATGGAGCGCCGCCAGGCGATGGGCCTCGGCTTTTTCGGAAAACTGATGGCCCAGATCGGGTCCGTCTTTGCCTTGCCGAAAATCAAATCGCTGACCGCCAGTGATCCGGAAAAGGCGATGGGCCTCTGCGAAGACCAGTTGCTCAAATCGCTCGACAATCCGATGATGCTTGCCGCGCTCGCCGATGCCGCCGAAAACGCCGGTGCGATGTTCATCGCGGTCGAAGCCCGCTCGTTGATCCGGGACTTCCACCCCGGCAACCAGGCCAATCTGGTGGAACTCGCCCGCTGCATGCAGGGCAACAACCAGGCCCGCGAAGCGCTGAAAATCATCCAGGACATCGCCTCGCGCTACCCCGGCAATCTGGAGTGGCAGTCCGAAGTCCGCGCCGCCGCCGCCCTCGCCAGTCTCGAAAAGGGAAAATGGGAAGAGGAAGGCACCTCGCAGGAAAAAGCGGTCGACGTCAAAGGCAACGTCGCCCAGCAGATCATCGAGGGCACCATCCACGACGCCGGCCAGGCCGAAGTGCTGGTCGCCCGGCTGCTGGAGGACCTCAAGGAAAAAGAATCGATCGACACCCGCCGCAAACTGGCCGAGGCCTACATGGTGCTGGAAGACTACGACAACGCCATCGCCGAACTCGAAAAAGTGGTCGCGGCGCTCGGCACGATGGACCCGTTCATCGACAAAAGCATCGAAACCGCGGTGATCGCCCGTTTCAACAAAGCGATCAAGGAGCTCACCGCCAATCCGTCCGCCTACAGCGAACCGGAAAAGCAGATCGCCGAGTTCACCGCCCAGCGCGACGACTATATTCTCGAACGGGCCGAGGACCGGGTCAAGAAATTCCCGAACGACGCCCAGTTGGCCTACGAACTGGCCGAAGTGCTGTTCGAACGCGGCCGCATCAACGAAGCGATCAATTGTTTCCAGAACGCGCGCCGCAATCCGCAGCGCCGGGTCGCCTGTCTGGTCTACCTCGGCCGCTGTTTTGCCCAGAACGGCCAGTACGACATGGCGATCGAGCAGTTTGAAAACGCACTCAATGAAATGGAGCGCGGCGACAAAAGCAGACTCGAAACCATCTATCAGTTCGCCAACACGCTGGAACTGGCCGGGGAAAAAGAAAAAGCGGTCGAACGCTTCAAGGAAATCTATCAGGCCCAGGCAAATTTCAAAGACGTCGCCAAGCGGATCGAAGCCTATTACGAACAGCAGAAAAAGGGCTAAAAACCCTGCTCCGGAACTTTTTCGGCAAAAAAAAATTAATTTTTTTCCGGCCCGAAAACGCTTTCGGGATTGCTTTTCGAGAGAGGTTGCACTAAATTGTCAGTGATACATGATTTGATCATCATTTCGGATTGAAAGGGAACGATATGGCCGAGCAGGAAAACAGCACCAACGTACCGGATTCGGGGGAAAATACCCAGACCCGCAAAACCGTCAAGCTCAAGGTTCCGACCGCCCCGGTGACCGCCAAAATGGCGGTTCCCGGCCAGGCTCCGGCAGCCGGCGCGCCGATTGCCGACCCGTTGAGCGGCCGCGACACCGACACCGGCAATCTCGACATCCTGTCCGACACCCAGACCCGCAAAACGGTCAAGCTCAAGCCGCTCTCGGCCGCCGCCGAAAACCGTCCGATCAACATCCCCGGCGCCTCTCCCGCGCCGGCTCCGGCTCCCGCGCCGGCACCCGCCCCGGCCGCCGCTCCGGCCGCCGAAGGCACTTCGACCAACACCCGCAAGGTGCTGGTGCTGAAGCCGACCCCGCTCAAGCACACCCCGGTCAATCCGCTTGCCAGTGAAGTTTCGCCGTCGAAACAGCCGATGGTGCTGTCGCAGGAAGCCGAAGCCGAAAAGCCGGCCGTCGATCCCGCCAAGCAGACCATGGTGCTGGAACAGAGCGACGACAACTCCGACACCGTCAAGGTCAAAAAAGTCGAAGCTCCGGCCACCCCCGGCGTTGCCGCGGTGGAAGATTCCGAAGACAAGACGGTCAAAGTCCAGCGCCCGGCCCGTCCGACCATCACCCCGGCTCCCGCGCCCGCCGCCGCTCCGGCGACCCCGGTCGCCGCCACCGCAGTGACTCCGGATGACGACAAGGCCACCGTGAAGCTGGCCCGCCCGACGCTGCAGAAAACGGCGGCTCCGGCCCCGGCCCCGGTCCCGGCTGCCCCGGTCGCCGCTCCGGCTCCGGCCCCGGCCCCGGCTCCGACTCCGGTCGTCACCGCGGAAACTCCGGCCGAAGCGCCCAAAGCTGAAGAAGCCCCGGTCGCCGAAGCGCCGAAAAAGCTTTCGCTCAAGAAAGACAAAGACGAAGCCAAAGCCGCGCCGCCGCAAGTCGCCGCCGGTATGGCCGCCCTCGGCCTCAGCGAATCCGGCACCGCCGACAGCGTAAAGCTGCCGAAACCGGCGTCCTCGCCCTCCATGCTCTACACCGTGATCGCCGCGATCACCTTGCTCCTCCTCGTCGCCTCGGCGGCGCTGAGTACGGTTCAGTACCTCAACTACCAGCAGGGTATGAAGATCGAGCTCCCGATTCCGGGCGCGAAATAACCCGACCGTTATTTTCGGGACCGTCTGTTATTCAGGCGGTCCCTTTTTTTTGTTCAGGTTCCGGAGAGACTGCGGTATCGGTTATGATTGCCGGGGATGTTTTGCGGCATTCGCCGTGCGGATGGCATCGCTCGGCGGACACGCCTCGCTCCTACGAAGGGCGGCTTACGCGCCCCGAGCCGAGAGAGTGACAGCGGCCGGCTCGGTATCCCGAAGGCGACGCCCGCCCCAAAAAAAATGCCGGAGTCCGTTGGCGGACTCCGGCGGGGAGTTCAGCTGCGACGACCGGTTCAGGCTTGGTAGCTGAACTGGAACGCCTTGGCGGCCTTGACCGTTTCGCTGATCTTCTCAAGCAGCACGGCGGGCACTTCAACATTGGTCTTGATGATCGCCAGCGAATTGCCGTTGACCAGATCCTGCGGAGCGCGAATATCGATGATATTGATATTCTTTTCGCCGAGGATCCCGGCGATCTTGCCGATCACCCCGGGGGCGTCGGTGTACTCGACGAAAATATGGTGGCCGGTCGGCTCAAGATAAATTCCGTCGAATTTGTTGATCCGGGAGATCATCAGGTGATTTTCGGCGATGGTGCCACGGACGCTGACCTTGTGCACCAGATCGGTGCCGGCGGCGAGGTCGATGGTCATCGATTCGCCGTAGAGCTTGTCGTTGTCGACCTCGCGGTTGACCAATTCGACCCCGGCGTCGGCAAGATACTTCTCGGCGTCGGCCATGCCGCCGTCGACCGCGAATTCAGCGGCGATCGCGGCGGCGATCGGGGCGGTCATCCACTTCGCGAACTGGGTCAGCTTGCCGTAGAAGCTGGTTTCGATCCGGTTCGGCTGTTTGTCGCGCCCGAGGTAGCTCTGGGCGAGGCTGGTCAGCACAAAGGCGAGCTGCTGGTATTTGGCGTCGAGCCCGTCCGGCAGCGACTTGTTGACCACGCAGTTGGTGATGCCCTGTTCGAAGTAGGCGATGGTCTGCTCGGCGGAACGGCGGGCGGCCATCAAATTGGCTTCAGCGGTGCTCGCTCCGAGGTGGGGCAGCATCAAATCGGCGACGTCGGCGATCGACTTCGGGCCGACCGAATCCTTGGGGTAGACGTCGTTGCAGTAGACCAGTTTGCGTTCGGCCTTGACCGCGCGCAGGTCGGCTTCGTTGATGATCCCGGAACGGGCGCAGTTGACCAGCACCGCCCCCGGCTTCATCATTTCGAGCAAGCGGCGGTTGATCATCCCGCGGGTTTCATTGTTTTCCGGGATGTGGAGCGAAACCAGGTCGCTGCTGGCGAAGATCTCTTCCACGGTGCAGATTTTGACATTGAGCTTTTCGGCCACTGCGGGAGCCAGCATCGGGTCGTAGCCGAGGATTTTGACCTCGAAACCCGAGAGGCGCTTGACCAGCAGCTGACCGATGTTGCCGAGACCGAGGATGCCGACCGTTTTGCCGGTCAGTTCGCGGCCCATGAATTTGGTCTTTTCCCACTCTCCGGCGCGAGTCGAGGCGTCGGCGGGGACGAGGTGACGGTAGACGGCGAGCATCATCGCGACGACTTCCTCGGCCACCGCATTGGAGTTGGCGCCGGGGGTGTTCATCACGTCGACGTTCTTCTTGCGCGCATACTTGATGTCGATGGTGTTGAAGCCGGCACCGGCGCGGACGATCAATTTGAGCTTGGGAAGCGCATCGATGATCTCGGGGGTGACGTTTTCACTGCGGACGATCAAAACTTCCGCATCGGCATTCTTGGCGGCGAGCTCGGCAAGCGGCGTCGAGGCGTCAAGCACCACGGTATACCCGCGGTCGCTCAACAGATCGGCGGCAAACTTGTCCAGCTTGGTCGGAATCAGTACTTTTCGCATTTTCGTAACTATCCTTTCCATGGAACTTTTGCCGTTCCGGGACGAACCGACGTCCCGAAAACTGGTAAATAATATACATCCCGCCTCAAAAAAAAGCAACTTGACAAAAGCGGAAAGGCAGTTATATTAAGAATCAGAGAGCAGGTCAATCTCTGAACATTTATTGCAACGGGGCCGCAAGGCCTTACTTTACAACGTGTCGAGAGCGATACAGCCTGCTCTCTTTTCTTATTCCTCCGTCGCCGTACCCGGCGGCCGCCAATTGGAACTCCCCGCTCCCGGCGTCACTTCCACCCGCCTGGAAGACCTCCCGGGAAACCGCTCTGTGATTCTGAATCATAAAAAAAATCACATTTTTCATGATCACCTCTTGTTTTTTCGATCAATTTACATTATAATTTGATTTAGCGCCAAATCAAACAGGAGAGCGACATGGAAGTCACCCTTAAAACCATCGCCCAAAAGGTCAATGTGTCGGACCAGGCGGTTTCAGCGGTATTGAACAACAAAACCAACTGCCGGGTTTCCCGGGAGAAGCGGGAATTGATTTTGAAAGTCGCCAAGGAGCTGGGCTACACCTCCAGCATCAGCGCGCAGATCATGTGCGGTAAACCAACAAAAACCGCCGCGATTCTGATCAGTACGCCGTATATGAAAAACGAAGAGCATCTGTGGCGGATCGTGATGTCACTGCTGAACCGCTTCAACGCCGCGGGGTACGGCTGCATCTACGCGGTTTCCGAGAACAATGAAGCGGGCAATCTCAAACTGGTGGCTAACCTGATTTCTCGCGGCGCCCGGATGTTCGTGATGATCGGCCAACCCTACGGGATGGAGAAACTCGAGGCGCGGATTCACCGCCAGGGCGGCAAAACGATCGCGTACGGCTCGGCGGCGGCGACACGCTACGTCGAATCCGATTTCGATGATGCGATCAGCAAAATCGTCCGCTTTTTCCAATCGTCGGGGTACGGCGACTTCCGCTCGTTCGTACTCCACAGCGAAGCGAGCGGCACCCGTCTCAAGGCGTTCCGGAAAGCACTTCCAGAGCTCTCGATGGCGGAGTTGGAAACGAAGCATCTGCGCTATTTCGAGATGCCGGACACTTGGAGTTTCGCCCCCGAGGCCTTATTCAAAATCGGCTATGATGCAACGGAGAAATTGCTCGCCGAAGAACCCGGGATTCAGTCAATTTTCTACTATTCGGACTTCTTCGCGCTCGGCGGCGCGCATGCACTCGCCCGGCGCGGCTACCGGATCGGCGAAGACATCCTGATCGCAGGGCTCAACAATATCGTGGCGGTACGCAGCAGCCTGGTGCCGATATCCTCAATCTCACACGATGCCGACACCATCTGCGACCTGATTTACGACGCGCTGGTCAACGACCGGGATTGCGGAAAGTTCGTCCCGGCCATTCCGCACCTCCGGACCATCGAAGATTTCACCCGAGAATTCATTTCCCGCGAATCAGATATAACAAGGAAAAAATCATGAAACATTTTTCTTCCGACAGATTCCGCTTCACCTTGATTGAGCTCCTGGTCGTCATCGCGATCATCGCCATTCTCGCCTCCATGCTGCTGCCGGCGCTGAACAAAGCGCGCGGACAGGCACGGATGATCGCCTGCTTGAACCAGGAAAAGCAGCTGGGCACCACCATGTACTTATACACCCAGGACAGCAATGACTTTTTCGTCAAGCACTACTATATGACCGGCGGCGGATGGCTCGGCACCATGTTCAACAGCGGCTACATCAAAGACCTCTCCCTGGTCCGCTGCCCGAACACCCAGAGCCCGTGGTCGATGGCCCAGTGGAAAGCACAGCGGGCGCCGCTGAGCGGCAGCAGCGGCTTCATGACATATTCCGACTACGGCTATAATTACGCTTTCCTCGGCGGCACCACCAATGAGAAAGCGGTGAAAATCAACCGGGTCCGGGTTCCCTCCCGGACGATCATGTTCGGCGAAAGCGTCACCCAGTCCACGCTGGCGACTGCACAGCCTTACGGGGCATCCAATCTGTACGCCTATTACGCGGTCGGTAATTACGGCGTAATCGACTTGCGTCACAGCGGCGCGACCAACGTTACCCGGGTGGACGGTCATGTCGCCACCGAGCGGGTATTCAACCTGAGATCAACCGGCGCTTCCGCCGCAGAAGGCAATCCTTATATGACCGGCGGTCCCTTTGCCGGATTGAACGATCCTGATTACCGCAAAGATCCGTGGGGATATTATCTGATCCAGTAATCATTGTCCACCGCCGTCTTCTTGGTCCCCGACTGAGCCTCATTTAAATTCAGGAGTCACATGAAAAAGGTTTTTTTCGCCGCGTTCTCCGGCGTGTTCGCCGCCGCGACGGTCTGCGCCGCCCCCCCGACGGTGCTGTTCCGGGAAGATTTCGAGAAACTCACCTCGCCGCCGGCAGTACAGACGCAAACCAGCGCAGGCAAATTCGTCATCGCCGATACCGGCAAAGACAGCAAACATTCGCTGAAAGCGGTCAAACCGGACTCCTGCGGCCTTCTTTCGAGCGGCATGGGATTCGAAATTCCGGAAGCCTCGCGCGGCCATTTCCTGCAGGCGACGGCGGACGTGCGCACCGAAAATTTGGGGATCGACTCCGATTATTTTCTGATGGTCGTCCAATCCGCCAAAGGCAAGACCAACGGCGTTAATTTATTTCTCGCCTACAACGACGGACTGGCGCGCCAGTCGGCTTTTGGCGGACAGTTCAAAACGCCGCAGACCTCGGGCCTGTGGCGGCAGACCCGCCATCAGTTCCAGTTGCGCCCCGATACCGACCGGGTGGAGCTGCGCTTGGTGGTTCGCAACGGGTCGCAGACGATTTATTTTGACAATCTCGCGGTGGAGGATGTCGGCGCCGCCGCGCTGCCGGAACGCAGTCCGCTGGTTTTCTCGCGAGTGATCGACTGGCCTTATGCCATGATCGACCTTGACGACATCGTGCCGGGCGCGGTCTACCGGGTGTCGGTCGAGGTCAGCCGTCCCGTTCCCGGCGCCGGAGCGACGCTGACGCCGGATGCCCAGAAAAGTTCGCTGGTCGCTCCCGCCGGTCTGACCGGCATGGGGGTGGTCATGACCGCGTACGGACTCGACGGCAAGCCGCTGGCGAAAATTCAGCTGCCGCCGGAAAGCGCCGACGAACGCGGCGGAGCATACCGCATGGTGGTGCCCGAGACCGCCGTCCGGGTGGAACTCGATCTTCACAATGACGACCTGATCCGCTTTGACCACAATCAGATCGAAAAGAATGGCCGCCGCTTCCAGGAAGTCAAAGTCGAGCTGGAAAATTACGGTGAAATCGCCGCCGACAACGCGTTTTATCAGTACATCTATCGCGGCAAGCCGGACGGCTTGAAAGTGCGCAACCTGATGTCGCTCGACACCTTTGACCTCGAGTGCATCAAAAACAACCTGAATGGACGCGAGCGGGCGAATCTCGAAGTCGTCAAGCACAAAGGCGGCATGGCGTTCCGGCTCAACGGCAAACTCATTCCGCCGCTCGCAGTCTCCTACAACCTCAGCCAGGAGGCGTACCGCTGGTACGACCAACTGGCGGGGGCCGGGATCGACGTGGTCTTCGCCCGGGTGGGATACGGCGGGGCGGCGATGTCCGGCACCTGGCTTGGCGAAGGCCGCTACGACTTCAGCAGTCTCGACCGCAACATCTACAATCTGCTGGCCCAGAACCCCCGGGCGGTGGTGATTTTGTCGGTGGATACGCTCTATCCGCCGTTCTGGTGGGCAGAGGCGAACCAGGACGAACTGCTGCGCGACCAGGACGGCAACTTCATGTGGAGCACCGACGGCTTTTTCTACAAGTGCCGGTTCGGCGACTTCAAAACCCTCCGCGATGCCGCCGTCGCCTCCGCCTCGAATCCGCGCGAAATGCATATCATGCGCGGCGCGAAACTGACCGGTTTTTTCGCTCCCTCGCTTTTTTCAGAAAAATACCGCCGGGCGATGAACGATTATCTCCAAGCACTCCGCCGCTACGTCGAATCCCAGCCTTACGGAAAGATCGTTGCGGGTTACCGGATGCTGTCGGGCTACGACGGCCAGTGGGGACTGCCCCATGAACAGTACGACGGCACCGCCAAACATGTCTTCGACTTCAGCGCGCCGGCGGCGGCGGGATTCCGCGCATTCCTGAAAACCCGCTACGGCAGCGACGCGGCCTTGCAGAAAGCGTGGAAAAAGCCGGACGTCACGCTCGTTTCCGCCACGGTGCCGCCGCTCTCCGAACGTCATTTCGACCAGGCGCAGAACCAGCCGTATTTGCTCGACCCGGCCGAGCACCGCGCCGCCGTCGATTACCGTGACTTCGTCACCGAGTCGCTGGCTTCGCTGCTGATTTCCTACGGACAAACCGTGAAAACCGCGGCGCCCGCTCCGGTGCTGGCGCTCGCCTACTATCCGGACATCGTCGAAACCAATACCGGCGGCGGCAACAGCCGGCGCGGCAACGAGATGATCTACCGCAGCCCCTGGATCGACGCGGTCGGCGGTCCGACCTACGACGCGCGTGAAATCGGCCAGCCGGGACGATTCAACGTACTGGCCGACAGTCCGGTGATCAACGGCAAAATTCACCTCAGCGAAGTCGATCACCGCTTCTTCCCGGTGGTTCGCCGCAACTACTCCGGCAATATGGTGTTCGACTCGCCCCGCAAAACCATCAGCGTGCTGCGACGCGAATATATGCGCCAGATGTGCAGCGGCAACGGCTCCTGGCTCTTCGACATGGGATTCGGCTGGCACAACGATCCCTTGATCACCGAAATCATCAAACAGAACCGGGAGGTTTTCCAGCAGGTGCTGGACCTCGACCGCGGCAGCATCGCCAAAATGGCGATCTTTCTCGGCGAATACGGCAAAGCGGTCCAGGCCGACGCGCTCCGCGGCATGATTCCGCGCCGGTTGACCTCGAACGCCATTTTGAAAGCGGCCCAGGCGGGATTCCCGATCGGCCAGTTCATGCTGGCGGACCTGCCGCAGGCGGCGGAACAGTGCAAAGTCTTCTATTTCCCGTTCGCCTATGGATTGACGGAAACTGAAGCAAAAACGATCGAAGCACTCAAGCAGAACGGCAATATTCTGGTGTTCGGCTACGGCGCGGGATATGTGACCGGCAGCCGCATGGGCCTGCAGAACGTCGAAGCGCTGACCGGCTTCAAGCTTGGCATCCAGGACAACCTCAATCTGACCGTCCGCTTCACCGGCAAACATCCGTTGACGGCCGGTATGGAGGGGCAATTCTTCGGCAGCGGCGGCGACGTCTGGATGAACCGCGGCATCCCGGGCATCTACGTGGATGACCCCCAAGCCGAACCGCTGGCGCTCTTCGACAACACCAAACTGTGCGGCGCGGCGGTCAAAAAACACGCGAACTGGACCGGCATCTACCTCGGCGCACTGGAGAGCGCTTCACCGCAACTGCTGCAGAATATCGGCCGCTATGCCGGCTTGCACATCTACAGCGCCCCCGGCGACGTGATGTATTTCAACCAAAGTTTGATCGGTATCCACGCCTCGGCGGGCGGCGAAAAAACCATCCGGCTGCCGGCCAGGGCATCAGTGGTGAGTCTGTGGGACGGCAAAGCGATCGGCGAACAGACCGTCATCGTCCGGCAGATGGAGCTGGGAGAAAATGCGCTCTACCGGATCTCCGGAGAATAGCCTCCCTTCATCCTCGAAAAGAGTAAGGAAAAATTGATGGCAAATCGCAATTTGTGGTTCATGCTGATCGGCGGATGCGCACTCCTCGCCGGATGCGTCTTGCCGGACATCTCGGATGAAACGCCGCCGGAGGTGGTGGCGAAATACATCGATCGTCCGCTCCGGATCGACGCTGAAATGAGCGATCCGGCGTGGCTCGAAGCCCCGGAGTACCGGATGATCGGAGCCGAAGACATCGATTCGCTGCCGCCCAAAATGGCGGAAGCGGTCAGGAAAACCGCTTACCTGACCGACGTCCGGGTGAAAATGCTGTACGATCAAGATCATCTCTACGTCGGCTTCCGGATCGTCAACGACGATATCCGGGCGGCAAAGCCGCAGGACCAGGCGCTTTTGTACAGCTACGGCGACTGTATGGAGCTTTTTCTCAAGCCGCTCAATGCCAATGGCTATTTTGAACTCTATGCGAATGCGTCCGGCAACCGGAGTTCCTTCTTTTTCCCGAGCCGGGCGTTCCTGTACGGCAGCTTTCAGGAAAAAGCGCCGCCGATCCCGGATCTGCTGGAGGTGTATTCGAGCGTGGACGGAACCTTGAACGACGATTCGGATCTCGACCGCGGCTGGACAACGGTGATGGTGATCGACCGCAAAGTGCTCGCCGAACGGACCGGAGTGCCATTCGACGGCGCTCAGCCGTGGACGGTGCTCTTCGCCGGATACGCCTACTCGTCACACAAAATCTACTGCTCCCGCTTCAGTTATCCGAAGCTGCCCCGGATCGACTTTCACTGCTCGGAATACTATGCCCGGCTAGTGCTTGAACCTCCGGCAGCGGCGAAAACGGCCGAATAATACCGCCTGTCAACAGCCGGGAACGTAAGACGTTGCTTC
>CAZRFG010000008.1:0-30293 GCA_964599205.1 uncultured Victivallaceae bacterium | reverse complement strand
AGAGCCGGATGGTGCCGCCGTAGAGGTCGTCCCCGGCGATGATGTGGCCGGAGGCGGCGAAAAGGTTCATCATCACCGCTTCGGCCGCCATCCCGCTGCTGAAAGCGATCGCGTCGGCCCCGCCCTCCAGATCGGCGATTCGGCGCTCCAGCGACGCCCGCGACGGATTCTGCATTCTCGAATAACTGTAGCGGGAATCTTCCTCGACGCTCTCATGAACAAAGGTGGCCGACTGGTAAATCGGGGTGGCGATTGCGCCGTGCTCGGGGCGTTCGAGCCGGTCGCCATGAACACAGGCGGTGTCTTTTTTCATGGGTGATATCTCCTCCAGGGGGCCGAACAATCAGGTTCCGGGGACGACTCCCGGCGGGTATTTTCGGCGACTTGATAACTTAGCACAAAAGGCGCTGAATGCAATTGCCGGAGCCCCGTCCGCGATGAAAAATTTTGCGGTCCGGAAGGGGCGGATGGATGGATCGAAACGCCGTATTTCAGCGGGTGCCGCGGAGGATGAATTCGACGATCGGGGCGGGATCGCTGAGGCAATGGGGATGGTGTTTGGCCCCGGGCTTGTAGATCACCTCGATGTTGCCGCCGAGGGCGCGACAGCGTTCCTCGAGGAGCATGGTGTTTTCCTCGACCGGCACCACTTCGTCGGCGTCGCCGGCGAGGTGGAGGATCGGGGTGCGCAATGCGGGGAGGGGGCCGAGGTCGTCGACCGGGTTGCCGCGATAAGCCAGCGCTTCCTCCTCGGTGAAATTCCACGCCCGGAGACAGTTCCGCCACGACTCGGCGTGGCCGGGGCCTTTGCCTTTGCCGCCCGGCCAGCTTTTGAAATCGCAGACCGGATTGTCCAGATAGAGGCAGCCGACCCGGTCGGGATGGAGTTTGGCCCAGCTGTAGACGTCGAGGCCGCCGCGGCTGTAGCCGACCAGCGCCGGACGCGGCGACATTCCGAGATCGCACGTAAGGTAGTCGTAGAGAAGGTCAAAGCGCCGGTTCGACTCCGGCGAGCCGTAGAGTTCGTCGATATTGATGTGGGCGACCGCCCAGCCGAGCTTGAGCATCGCAAAGTCGCCGTCCGGGAACGCGCCGAAGAAGCGCGCCCGCCAGTACCACGGCCGTCCCGGCGCGAAACCGCCCGGCGGCAGCACCAGAATCGCCGGAATGCCGTCAATGGCGAAGTCGCGGCGTTCAAAGCCGTGCCAGTCGGATGCGGTGCCGGGAGTGACCATGATTCGACCTCGGGTTGATCAGTACAAGTGGCCCATGCGTTCTTTTTTGGTTTTCATGTAGCCGGCGTTTTCGGCCTTGAGCGGCATTACGATCGGCACCCGTTCGGTGACGGCGAGGCCGAAGCCGGAGAGGCCGACCAGTTTCTTGGGATTGTTGGTCAGCAGCCGCACCGAGCGGACGCCGAGGTCGAGCAGGATCTGCACCCCGATGCCGTATTCGCGCAAGTCGGCCCCGAAGCCGAGTTTTTCATTGGCTTCGACGGTGTCGCAACCCTCGTCCTGAAGTTTATAGGCGCTGATCTTGTTGAAAATCCCGATCCCACGCCCTTCCTGGCGGAGGTAGACGATCACGCCGGAGCCGTTGGCGGCAATCTGGCGCATCGCGTTGTGGAGCTGGTCGCCGCAGTCGCAGCGGCGCGAGCCGAAGACATCGCCGGTCAGGCATTCGCTGTGCACCCGGACCAGCACGTTCTCCTGATCCTTGACCTCGCCGTGCACCAGCGCGACGTGCTCGAGATTGTCGATTTTGGAGCGGTAGGCGACGACTTTGAAGTCGCCGTATTCGGTCGGCATCTTGGCGGCGGCGCTGCGCTCGATCAGCACTTCGTGGCGGCGGCGGTAGGCGATCAGGTCGGCCACCGAGCCCCATTTGAGCTTGTGCTTGCGGCGGAAGACGTCGAGCTGGGGCAGCCGCGCCATGGTGCCGTCGTCGTTCATGATTTCGCAGATCACTCCGGCCGGAGCCAGCCCGGCCAGCCGGGCGAGATCGACCGCGGTTTCGGTGTGGCCGGCGCGGCGGAGCACCCCGCCGGGGCGGGCGATCAGCGGGAACAAGTGGCCCGGCGACACGAAGTCGCACGGGGTCGATTCGGGATCGATCAGCGCCGCCACCGTCGCCGCCCGGTCAAAGGCGGAAATCCCGGTGGTGGTCCCGCACTTGGCGTCCACACTCTGGGTGAAGGCGGTGCCGAAGGGGTCGGAGAGCGACGCCGGGGTGGTCAAATGAAGATCCCTGGCCCGCGCTTCGTCGAGCGGCACGCAGACCAGCCCGCGTGCGTGGATGGCCATGAAGTTGATCACTTCGGGTGTGGCGTGGGCGGCGGCGAGCACCAGGTCGCCTTCGTTTTCGCGGTCTTCGTCATCGGCGATGACCACCATTTCGCCGTTGGCGATCGCTTTGATCAGGTCTTCGACCGGGTCGAACTGGATTTTATCTGGGGTCATGTTGACGTCTCCTTGTTTTGTTGATGAACAGCCGCAATACTTCGCCGACCTCGGGGCTGCCGAGGAGGCGCATCAGGATGAAATAAGCGAGGACGAAAAGTCCCATTACGGTAAAGAAGCCGAAAAGGTCGCCGACGTAGGCGAAATGGAGTTTGGCCGCGATCGCCGGATAGGCGAAGTAGAGCGCCGCCGCGCCGAGCGAGGCGATCAGCGCGCGGCCGATCGAGCGGGCGATGGTCGCCTTGCCGATGTCGATTCCTTCGCGATGGAGCATGGTCAGCAGAATGGTGTTGTTGAGCATCGACGACACCACCGTCGCCAGCGCGATCCCGCCCTGCCGCATCGGCCACATCAGAATCAGATTGAGGATGATGTTGACCGTGATGCAGGTCAGCGACGCGTAGAGCGTCCGCATCATCTGCTTG
Source organism: uncultured Victivallaceae bacterium (assembly GCA_964599205.1). Classification (GTDB taxonomy): domain Bacteria; phylum Verrucomicrobiota; class Lentisphaeria; order Victivallales; family Victivallaceae; genus JAVBUI01. The sequence goes on along the minus strand of CAZRFG010000008.1, from coordinate 27,409 downwards.
CGGGCGTAAAAGGCCGGGAGAATCACCTTGAGCGAACAAAAGGCCGGAATCCCGGCGCCGTAAAAGATGGTCACATAACTCGTCTCCGCCAGGTCCGACGCCGAAAAGTTGCCGCGCAGGAACATCAGCTTCAGCAGCGGCTCGCGGAACACCACCACAAACACCGCCATCGGCACGCAGATGAAATACACCTGGCGCAGCCCGAAAATCAGATCGCGGCTCATTTCCGCGAAGTCCTGCCTGGCCGCCGCGCGGGACATGTTGGCCATCAGTACGGTGCCGAGCGAAAGTGCGAAAATGCCGATCGGCAGGTCGATGATCCGGTCGGTGTAGGTCAGCGCCGGCACCGCCTGCGGCCCGAGCCGGGCCGCCAGCAGCCGGTCGATCACGAAGCTCACCTGGAGCGCCGCGCCGCCGATCATTCCCGGCAGCACCAGCCGCCAGAGTTCGGAGAGCACTTCGCGGTTGCGGAACGCCGCCCGGCTGAGTTCCGGGAACACGCCGCGGTGATGGAGCAGCACCAGCATCAGCACCAGCTGGATCAGGCCGGATAGCAGCGTCAGCACCGAGAGCTGCTCGAGGAGTTGCAGGATGTCGCCGCCGTTTCCGAGCGACTGGCGGTAGAAGCCGAAGGCCAGTCCGGCGATCAGGAACACATTGAGCAGCAGCGCCCCCAACGCGGGCAGGAAAAAGGTCTGGCGGCTGTTGAGGATCGCCCCGATCACCCCGATGAAGCAGATAAAAAGCGCATAGGGCATCAGCAGCGGCAGCAGATGGAGCGCCATCCGGGCGTAATCGCTCTCGGCCAGGGGGCGCAGCAAATACGCTCCGAGCGAAATCACCGCGACGATCACCGCGAGGATCACTCCCAGCATGGCGAATACCACCGAAAGGTCGCGCCGGACCCGTTCGATGCCGTGGCGTTCCTCGGTGTGGGTGAGGATCGGGATCAGCGCGGTGCCGAGCGCGCCTTCGCCGAGCAGCCGGCGGAAGAGGTTGGGCACCATAAAGGCGAGCTGCCAGGCGCTGGCGAAGGCGCCGCCGCCGAGTACCATCGCCTCGAACATCACCCGGACCAGGCCGAGCAACCGGCTGAGCAAGGTGGCGAAAGCGACGCCCATCGAGCTCTTCAAAATGTTATGCTGACGTTCCGACATCGGAAATGGCTCCATCCTTGCGATAAATAAAATAATATACCGGCATTCCCGGCTTTTTTCAATCCGGCAATTTGATTTTGATCGCACCGGATGTACATTACATCTGATTATGAGGACGCTTGATCCGGCGTCGCCGGTTAATTTCGGGAAACATTTTGATGAGAAAACTGCAATTCGTATTTGCGGCGGTCGCTGCCGCGCTGCTTTTTACTTCCTGCTCTTCGGCGCCGCGGCAGTTGCCGGCTCCTCCTGTGAGCGAGATGATGAAGACCCGGGCGGCGGAGTTCCGCACCGCGCTGGCGGCCGATCCGATCCGGGGCACCAATCTCAGCGAAACCGACCTCCGCTTTTACGCCGGGCGTCCGGTGCTGCTGACCGAGCGGCTGGAGCTGCTCGGCATCAACCGCATCTATGTGATGGCCGATTCGCTCGCGATTTTTGAGGGCGATATGAGGTCGACGCTGGTGGAGCTGGCCTACGCCGCGGCAAATTCCAGGATCGGCGTCGAACTGGTGTTCCCGCAGAGCAAATTCGTCCAGATGCGTTCGGGCAATGTCTTTCAGCGCAAATTCGGCGAGGAACGGCCGCTTTTCGCCGCCGTCGAGGCGGCGCGTAAATTCAGCGATTCACTGGACGGCGACGCCAAGCTCGTCGGGGTGACGGTGGCGGCGGAAATGCATACTTTTACCCTTGCCAGCCCCGAGCTGCCGTCCAATGCGCTCTATCTCTGGGGCGACAAGTCGTACGGGATCGGCCATGACAACGATGTGCTGATGCGGCAGATGCTGGCCGATTTCAAGCACTGCCGGGAGCTCCTCGGGCCGAATCTGCCGCTGACGCTGGCGATTCCGGCCTTTTACCACGAGCGCGCCTCGGCCGGTGAGCTGAGCTGCGGCAAAGTGTCCGACTTCCTCGCCGTCGCCGACCGGGTGCTGGTGATCGGCTACGGCAGCCGGCCGACTGATTTTCTCGAATCGGTGACCTCCGAACTGGCCTCGGCCGGAGCGGAGAAACGGCTGCTGATCGGGGTCAATGTCGCCGGCCACGCCTCGGTGAACCGCGCCGATCTGCGCCGCCGCGATTGGAACGACATGGAGAAAATCGCCGCTTTCCTCGCCGGGCGGGCGCGGCGCTACCCGTCGTTTGGCGGATTGGTGCTGGGACCGTTCAAAACGCTGGAACTTTTGTGGGAGATGTAAGATGCGCTGTCCGAGCTGCGGTTGTCTGGAAGACAAAGTGATCGATTCGCGCGGGGTCAAGGACGATCGCGCCGTCCGCCGCCGCCGCGAATGTCTGCAATGCGCCCACCGCTTCACCACCTACGAAAGCATCATCCGCGAAGAGCTCAAGGTGGTCAAGCGCAACACTGTCCGCGAAGACTTCGACCGCGACAAAATCCGGCGCGGGATCGTCAACGCCTGCTACAAGCGCCCGGTTCCTCCCGAAGATATCGAAAAAGTGGTCGAGGAGCTGGTCATCTCGATCCAGCATGATTTCGACAAGGAGGTCGCCAGTTCGGAAATCGGAGCCCGGGTGATGTCGGCGTTGCGCAAACTCGACCAGGTCGCCTATGTCCGTTTCGCCTCGGTCTACCGCAAGTTCAAGGACGTAGAGGAGTTCATCGAGGAGATCCGGGCGCTCAAGTAAGCGCGGTTCTCCCGGTGCGCCGGAATATCATGATCAAGCCCCAGGAATATCAGATCGAACTCATTGAGAGCAACGGCGAACGGCTGGTGTTCGACCCGGTCGCGCTGCAGGAGACGCTGGTCCGCGCCTTTCGCGGAGCGGGATTGCGCGACGACAGTTATCTCGCCGAAGACATTGCGCTCGCGGTCGAGTGCGCGTTTGCCCACAGTTCCCGGCCCGAGCCGGTTTTTTCGCGCTCGGAGCTCAATTCGGCAGTGATCCGCATTCTTGAGGACACCGGCCTTGGCGAGGTCGCCCGGGTCTTTCGCCGGGGCGCGCCGGAACTCTTGACGGTGAGTTTGCGGACCGACCGGCCGACCATCCGCGGCGTGCTCGACAAGTACCTTGCGGGTTCGCCCGGCCATCTCGAGGAGCTGGCCGCCAAAGTGGCTGCGGCCGCCGGCCGGCTCAACATCGGCAGCGCCGCGCCGGGGCTGCTGCTTGAACTCGCCCGGCATTATGAAAACGAAGCTCCCGAACTTCCGCCGGAGCCGCCGCACGCGCCGGACGCCGTGCCCGCGGTGATCGACCAAGCTTCGGCGCGGACGGTGTTCGACGAAACTTTGCGCCGGCTCTGCGATGACGGAATTATCGCCTTTCGCTGCGACGACCGGGTTTTTCCCCGGATCGCGTTGTCGTGTTCGCTGATGAAGTTTGCGGCCGGGGCCGCGATCGTGCCGCCGGTCACCGAAATGCAGCTCGAGCCCGCGCTCTTCGCGCTGGGGGAGCAGCTTGAGCGCTGCCGCATCGGCCTTCTCCGGCTCTATCGCGAGCGGACCGGGCGGCCGGCGGCGGAACTGCCGCTTTTCGTCACCGTGCCGGACATGGGTGAATTCGTCGCGGTCTATCTCGGCGCCGACGGCCACCGCCCGGGGCGGCTGGCCCGCGACCTCGGTCAGATGCTCTGCGCCGCGCTGAAGTCGCCGGTCGAAAAATTCCGCGCATCGCCGCTCCCGCCGGAAAAAGCGTGACAAATTTTTCTCCGGTTTGACTTTCCGGTTTGTAATTTCCGATCGCGGTGGTATAGTAAGAAGATTAATTGCGGATAAGTTTTTACTGATTTGAAATCGTTCAATCAAGCAAATAACCATGGAGTTTTGAAAAATGGCAGTTCCGAAACGCAAAATGTCGAGAATGAAAAAGCGTCAGCGCAAAGCCGCCAACCGCTATGAAGGCGTCCAGGCCACCTATTGCGCCAAGTGCTCCGCGCCGGCGCTCCCGCACCGCGTCTGCCCGTCCTGCGGCAGCTACGACGGCAAGCAGGTGATTACGGTCGCCGAGTAACCTTTCGCCCAAGGCTGAATTCATGAGAATTGCCGTAGATGCGATGGGAGGGGATTACGCGCCCGGCGTGGTCGTCGAGGGCGTAGCCGCCGCACTGGCTGATTTTCCGCACTATGAGATCGTCCTGGTCGGTCATGCCGGCAAAGTCAAGTTTTATCTTGAGAAATACGGCCTGACCAATCACCCGCGCCTCCATCTGGTCCATGCGCCGGAGGTGGTCGAGATGAGTGAGCCGTCGTCGGCTTCGCTGCGCACCAAGCGCCACTCCTCGATCACCGAATGCGCCCGGATGCTCAAGGCCGGCGAAGTCGACGGCATGACCACCCCCGGCCACACCGGGGCGACGGTCGCCGCGACCAAAGTGCTGGCCAGGACGCTGCCCGGCGTCGACCGTCCGGCGTTGGCGGCCAGCATTCCCGCCCAGGGCGGGCGTTTTATCCTGATTGACGCGGGGGCCAATACCGACTGTACGCCCGCCAATCTGGTGCAGTTTGCGCTGATGGGCGAGATTTACGCCCGTTATCTTTACAAGATCGACAATCCCCGGATTGGTTTGATCAGTGTCGGCGGCGAGGATGTCAAGGGCAATGCGCTGACCAAGAGCGTGTTCCCGCTGCTCGACCGCAAAATGCCGAATTTCGTCGGCAATGTCGAGGCCGACGCGATTTTTGAACGCGCGGCGGACGTGCTGGTGTGCGACGGATTTTCCGGCAACGTCTTTTTGAAATGTTGCGAAGGCATGGCCAAATCGACCATGTTCTGGCTCAAAAGCGTATTTTCCAAGAACGCCTGGCGAATGACCAGCGCGATGATGGTGAAGAACTGTTTCCGTGAGCTCAAGGCTTTCGGCGACGCCGACGTGGTCGGCGGTGCGCCGCTGCTCGGCATCAACGGCACGTGTATTATCGGCCACGGCTCATCGAGCCCGAGGGCGGTCCGCAACGCGATCCGGGTCACCGGAGAGTGTATTGAATTCGGCATCAACGAGCAAATTGTCGCTCGGATCAAGGAAACCCGCAGTTCGACCGCTGAAATCGAGGCGGAACTGGACGCGATCGAAGCGGCGGGCAAATAAGAGGAACAGAATGGGTATCAGAATCAAAGGCACCGGCTCCTATCTTCCGGAACGAGTTTTAACCAACGCCGATCTGGAAAAAATGGTCGAAACCAGCGATGAATGGATTCGCTCCCGCACCGGCATCGAAGAGCGCCATCTGGCCGCTCCCGGCGAGGCGACTTCGGATATCGGCTTGAAAGCCGCGCAGCGGGCGCTTGCCGCCGCCGGCGTGGACGGCTCCGAACTCGACGCGATCCTGGTGGCGACGATTACCCCGGATCATAATTTCCCCAGCACCGCGTGCATTCTGCAGCGGCACCTCGGCGCGCAGGGGGCTTTCTGCTGCGACCTCGAAGCCGCCTGTACCGGTCTGCTCTATTCGCTCGAAATCGCCCATTCGCTGATGAAAGTCAATGCCAAACGCTACCGCAAGGTGCTGGTGCTCGGGGCGGAGACGCTCTCCTCGATCGTCAATTGGGAAGACCGCAACACCTGCGTGCTTTTCGGCGACGGTGCGGGGGCCCTGGTGCTGGTCAATGACGGCGATGCGTCGACCGGCGACTTCATGGTTTCCTCCGACATCCATGCCGACGGCAATTACACCGATATTCTGATGATGCCCGCCGGCGGCAGCCGGGTTCCCGCCTCCGCCGAATCGGTGGCGCAGAAACTTCACAGCATCCAGATGGCCGGCAAAGACGTCTTCAAGCTCGCGGTCAACGCCATGGTGTCGTCTTCCAAGGCGGTGCTGGAGCAGGCCGGCGTGGCCGAGTCCCAGCTGAGTTACGTGGTGCCGCACCAGGCCAACTACCGGATCATCAGCGCGGTCGCCCAGCGTCTCGACGTGCCGGACGACCGGGTTTATATGAATGTCAACCGCTGCGGCAACACTTCGGCGGCGTCGATCGGCATCTGCCTCGACGAACTCGCGGTGGCGAACAAGCTCAACAAGGATGATTTCGTGTTGCTGACTGCGTTCGGCGGCGGATTGACCTGGGGTGCCATGCTGATCCGCTGGTGAGTACAAGCGCAATAAGCCGCTGATTGGAACCATCCGGTCGGCGGTTTTTTTCTCCGGGGAATCGTCGGATTTTCCGGTGTTCGGGAACAAAACTTTCAATCAAACAGGGAGTCCTGAATATGATGAAGTCTTATATTGAAAAGGCCGGCATTCTGGTCGAAGCGCTGCCCTACATCCAAAAATTCCGCAACGCCCTGATCGTGGTTAAATTCGGCGGCAGCTCGATGGAAGACCCCGAGCTGGTCAAGAGCACCATGCGCGACATCGTGCTGATGGAGTGCATCGGCTTCCGCCCGATCGTGGTCCACGGCGGCGGCAAGGCGATTTCCGCCGAACTCAAGCGCCAGGATATTCCGGTCAAGTTCGTCAGCGGCCTGCGTCACACCTGCGAGCGGACGATCAAGATCGTCGACGATGTGCTTCACAATGAGATCAACCGCAATCTGGTCGAACTCGCCAACCAGTCCGGCGGCAAAGCCCGGCCGGTCTCCGGCAAAGCGGTGCTGACCGCCGAGCGGACTTACGCCACCGACCCGGCCACCGGCGAAAAGCAGGACATCGGCTTCGTCGGCGAGATCGTCTCGGTCAACACCAGTCCGATCGAAGCGGTGCTCAACTCGGGTTGCACCCCGGTGATCACTCCGCTCGGCCTCGGCGCCGACGGCCAGGTTTTCAACATCAATGCCGACGTCGCCGCCTGCCGGATCGCCGAGGCGCTTCACGCCCGCAAACTGGTGTTCCTGAGCGACGTCCCCGGTATCATGCGCGATCCCGCCAATGAGGATACCGTGATCCCGACCATCTGCACCACTGAAATTCCGAAGCTGATCGAGGAAAAGGTGCTCTCCGGCGGGATGCTGCCGAAAATCGAGAGCTGCGTCCGCGCGCTTCAGGCCGGGATCAACAAGGTCCACCTGATCGACGGCCGGTTGCGCCATTCGCTGCTGCTGGAAATCTTCACCGACAGCGGGATCGGCACCCAGATCGTCCGTCCGGATTCGATCCTGTGATGGACCGCTTCGTCATCGGCGGCATGAAACATTGCGGCAAGAGCACCCACGGGCGGCTCCTGGCCGCCGGGCGCAAGTTGCCCTTTTTCGACACCGATGAGGAGCTCGAGCAGTTTTACGCGAAGCGGACCGGCGATGCTTTGACCACCCGCGAAATCTACCGCAAACTCGGCGAAGAGGAGTTCCGCAAGCTCGAGGCCGAGGTGGTGACCAGGCTGGTGACCCGCCCCGGCGGCCGGGTGGTCGCGCTCGGCGGGGGAGCGCCCGGCAACCGTTTCGTCGATCCCGCGGTGTGGGAAGACAGCGGCTGTTTTATTTATCTTGAAATCGATCCCGGGGAAGCGTTCCAGCGGGTGAAGGCGGGCGGGCTCCCGCCGTTTCTCGCCGGAGCGGACGATCCCCGACGGGAATTCATGCGGCTTTACCGCGAACGCGAGCAGTTTTACCGGCGTTACGCCGACGTGATTTTCCGTGCGCAAGAAAACGCTTCCGCCGAAGACAATGCGGCGGCGCTGGCAAAGGAGGTTGAGAAGTATGAACAACAGCTACGGTGAACTTTTTCGGGTCACCACCTTTGGCGAATCCCACGGTCCGGCGATCGGCCTCGTGCTCGACGGCGTGCCGGCGGGATTGACGCTCGACCTCGCCGCCATCCAGCGGGAACTTGACCGCCGCCGTCCCGGCCAGTCGCAGATTTCGACCCAGCGCAACGAGAGCGACACGGTGGAAATTCTCTCCGGCGTATTCGACGGCGTGACCACCGGCACCTCGCTTGCGATGCTGATCCGCAATCAGGACATGCGGAGCCGCGACTACGGCAATCTTGCCCAAATCTTCCGCCCCGGTCACGCCGACTGGGGATATTTGCAAAAATACGGCATCCGCGACTATCGCGGCGGCGGTCGTTCCTCCGGGCGGGAAACCGCGACCCGGGTGGCCGCCGGCGCGGTGGCGAAACAGCTGCTTTTCAGTCGTTTTCCGGTGAAAATCGTCGGCTGCGTGACCGCCGTCGGCAAGGTCAAGGCGGTCAACTTCGACGAAGCCGAAATCGAGCGCAACGCGGTCCGCACCGCCGACGCCGACGCCGTCCGGCCGATGATCGACGAGATCATCGCCGCCCAGGCCGCTCGCGACAGCGTCGGGGGGGTGGTCGAAGTCCGCATTGCCGGCGTGCCGGCGGGCTGGGGCGAACCGGTTTTCGACAAGCTCGACGCCGAGCTGGCCAAAGCGATGCTCTCGATCGGCGGGGTCAAAGCGATCGAGTTCGGCGCCGGTTTCGCGGTCGCCGGACGGCGCGGGAGCGAGAACAACGACCCGATGACCGGCGGCAGTGCTTTTGCGAGCAACCACGCCGGAGGGATTCTGGGCGGGATTTCGAGCGGCGCCGAAATCATCTTCCGGATCGCGGTCAAGCCGACTCCGTCGATTGCGCAACTCCAGCACACCGTCGATTGCGATGGGCGCGAAGTCGAGGTCGAAATCAAAGGTCGTCATGACCCCTGCCTCTGCCCCCGCGCGGTGGTGGTGGCCGAAGCGATGAGCGCTTTGGTGCTCGCCGACATGATGCTCCGCCAGGCGGTGCAGAAATACTGAATCTCGGCAAAATATCAGGCCCGGCCGGAAGTCTTTCCGGCCGGGCCTGTTCTTTGTGGAGGATGAGCCTCAGATCGCCTTGAATCCGATCCCGAGTTCCGCCGCCATTGCCTGAAAGAGTTCGACGCTGCCGCCGCGACTGATCAGGAGATGGTGGGTGCCGCCGGCGCGGCTGTAGTCTTCGAGAAAGGTCCGCAAATCCTTGCCCGGCCGCAGCCAGCCGCCGATTTCGTGGGGGAGGGCGGTCTCGCCGCCGAGGAGTTCAACCGGGTGCGCCAGCAAGGTGAACTGATCGCCCGCTTCGGGGAGGATATTGACCAGCATCGCGTTGCCGGGGGCGAGCAGTCCCGCCGCGATCACCGGATCGCCCGCCGGAGTGAAGGGAAAGGGTTTGGGATCGAGCCGGGGTTCGGCGAGGAGTTCGGGATTGACTTCACCCATGTGCGAAAGATAGACCCGGTTGCCCTGCCAGTCGGGGCAGAACATTTCGCTGAAGGTCGATTCCGGCAGTACGCTCAGCACCGCGCCGACCAGCGCGGCGGTGAGGACGTCGCCCTCTCCGGCGTAGCCGATGCCGCGGGTCTGGGCGAAACTTGCTTCGAGGAACGGCACCACCGGGAGCTTGTCGCCGCCGTTGAAGGCCATGAAATTCATCGAGAAGCCGTTGAGTTTCTCCCGGTCGAGGAAGCGCCGCAGCGCGCGGCCGGAGCGGATCGCGTCGGCGAGTTCGGCGTCGGTGGCGCTGCCGGCGGGATAGCGCCGGCGGATTTCGCCGAGCTCGTTAAGCACGTCCGGCGCGTCGGCTTTTTCCAGACCGTCGGCGAGGGCGTCGGCGTCGCCGGTGACGATTTCGATTCCGAAGCGCTGCTGCAACACCGGATACGGCACGCTGAAGTCGCCCATTCCGGCGAAGGGCTGGCCGATCAAGCCGATCCGCTGATGGCGGAAGTTGCGGCCGCCCCTGATCCCCCGGAAAAGCTGGATGGCGCGGTCGTAAAAGGCGGGATCGGCGCCGCAGCCGGCGACGATTTCAAAGCGTTTGCCGCGGCGGCGGAGCACGTTGGCGAGGTCCTGGACGCCGTGGATGCCGTGATTGAACATCAGCCGTCCGCTGCCCAGCGCGGCGGTGTCAAAGGTCGCGTCGGGGGTGGTGTCGAGCATCACCAGCGGGAGGCCGCAAGCCGCGAGCACGTCGGCGCTCTCGAGCGACGGCGAATAGGCGGCGTGGAGGGTGGCGATCAGGTCGACCCCGGCTTCCTTGAAGCGTTCGAGCGCCTGACGCGCTTCGGCGGCGGTGCGGCAGAGGGGGGCGGTGACGACGTTGACCGCGCGGTCGCGGAACTGCTTCGCCACTTCTTCCGCGAAGCGGTCGATTTCCGGCCGGATTTCCGGGCAGCGTTCGTCGTAGAGTTCGAGATAGAGGACCAGCAAACCGATTTTGAGCGACATGGATTACCTCGATGGATAGTTGTGGTGAAAAATCTGATGGCACAAAGTCCGGGCCGCGCCGTTGAAGAAAGACTCTTTTTCGGCGGCGCTGAAATTGAGCCGGGTCATCGCGATTTTGAGCGCGCGCAGCTCCTCGTAGAGGAAAAAGGTGAACTTGACGGCATGGCGGGCGTCGTGGATCGAACTCCCCAGCTGGTAGTCGTCGGCGGTCAAATAGGCATACTGACCGTTGATTTCAACCGACTTGCCTCGGAGAAAGGCGATCGGAACGTCGCTCCCGAAGAACATTCTTTCGCGCGGGAAATGGGTAAAGGCGTATTCGAGCACCCGCTCGTGGCAGAGCATCGCGGTGTCGAGGTAAATATTGGCTTCCCCGGCGAGCTGATCGAGCTGATGCTCGACCGCGTTGAAGCTGTAGGCGCGTCCGATATGGGCGACGATCCAGCTGATTGCGGGGTAACGCCGGGCCAACTCGAGGAGCTGGGCCTGATTCAGCGGATCGGCCAGCCGTCCGGCGCGGGGGATGTGGAGCATCACCGCGAGCTGGTGGCGATTGAGGTATTCGAGTTGGGCGGGACTCAGCATGTCGGCGATTTCGACTTCGGCGGCGGCTTTGCCGGGGACCAGATTCAAATACGGCTTGGCCCCGATCAGCCGGTGGCGCTCGATCCGCAGCACCCAGGACTGAAAGTCGTCGGCGGGCGAAGTCAGCGCCATGCCGAATAGGTCACGGCCGTCGACGAGGCCACCGATTTCGGCGTCGGCTTTGGCGCGATCGACCTCGGGATCGGGGAAGGCGAAGGCGTTGAGGCCGATTTGACGGCCGGGGAGGAGCTGTCGCAGCGCCGCCAGCGTTTTCGCTCCCGAGGCGTCGCCGCCGAAGCGATTGCGGTAGTCGCGCGGCGCAAAGGTGCGTTCGTCGCGGAAAATGTGGGCGTGGACGTCGAATACTTCGACGGGCAGAAAGTCGGCGAATTCGCGCTCAAAGAGCGCCGCGTCGGCAGCGTCAAAGGTGAAAAAATCAGCCATCATCACGCCTCCATGCACTGTTTGATCGCGTCCGCGCGGTCGTGGAAAAGTCCGATCCCGATCCCCGCCAGCATCGCCGCCCCGCGCGCTCCGGCGAGCCGCGAAGCCGGGGTGATGGCGAGTCCGGTACGATCCGCGACGATTCCCGGCCAGACCGGACTCCGCGACGCGCCGCCGACCATGGTGGCGCGTTTGAAGGTCATTCCGGCGCGACGGAGTTCGGCGAGTTTCTTCGCCACTTCGGTCGCGGCGAACTCCATCACCGCGCGGGCGGCGACGGCGCGGTCGAGCCCGGCCAGCGTCTTCTCCGGCGCGGCGAAATCGATCGCCGGGATCGCCGTCCCCGGCGGAACCATTGCGGCGAGGCGGTCGAATTCGCGGAACGGCTCCGCCGCCTCCGGCGCGACGAAGCGCAGCACCCAGCGGTCAAGTTCGCGCCCGAGGCAGGGAATCGAGAAGAGCGCCGCCCAGGGGCCGTTTTCACCGGAGCGGAAGCTGTCGCAGAGCAGACCGGCATTGAGAATTTCCTCGCGGTCGGCGTGCGGGAAGAAGCCGACCCACGAGGTGCCGCAGGAGAGCAGGAGTTCGCCGCCGTCGTTGACCCCCGCCCCCAGTGCCGCGCCGGGGTGGTCGAAACTCCCCGCGATCACCAGTGCTTCGGGGCCGAGTCCGGTGTCGCGCTGCGCCGCCGCGGTCAGCGGGCCGATCACGGTGCCGGGTTCGACCAGTCGGGGCAGCTGTTTCTCGCTCAAGTTGAAGTGGGCGAGCAACTCCGGCGAGTAGCACCGCCGGACCTGATCGACCAGCCGTTGCGGGGTGGCGCTGGAGTGGTCGAGGACGCGCCGGCCGGTCCAGCGGAAATTGAGATACTCGTGGCTCTGCATCACCATCGCCGCCCGGCGATATCGCTCGGGCTCTTCGGCGGCGAAGCGCCCGAGGTGGGCGAGCGGGAAAAAGTCGAGACAGGGCCAGCCGGTGAGACGCCACAGCGCTTTTTTATCGAGTCCCCGGAGGAGCGGCAGCCGTTCAGCCGGGCGGCCCCGGTTGTCGAGCCAGCTGGTGACTGTGGTCAGTGGCTTTCCGGTTTCGTCGGCGAGCAGCGTGTTCCCGGCGGCCGCCGCCATCGACAGCGCCGCCACCGGCTCGGGAGCCTGATTGGCGAGTTGGCGGATCAGGCCGCAGACGTCGGCATAATGCATCTCGGCGTCAAACTCGACCCGGTCGCCGTCGACCGTGAGCCTGGACGGCGCCGAGCAGTCGGCCAGCATCCGTCCTTTGCCGTCGATCAACGCCGCTTTGAGGTCCGAAGTTCCGAGGTCAAGTCCGATCAGATAAGGCATAAGCTTACTCCGTGATTGCTACCGTTCGGTGTTCGCGGTGCGAAGTCTGGGCCGCAGTGAAGAGCCGGTGGCTAAGCAGCGCTTCGTCGGGGGTGATGCACCCGGTGAAACGGCTCCGCGGCTTGCCGTTGGCGAGTTCGTCGATGAATCCCGCCCACATCTGGAGGATGGCGTCGCCGAAGCCGAATTCGAAGATCGGCCCGGTGATGGTCGGAAAGGTCGGGGTGAAGCCGACTTCCTCGTCGATCCAGTCGGCCTTGCCGTCGTCGGCGGTGATGCAGCGCTCGAGGATATTGGGTTTGCGGGTCGAGAAGCGGGCGCTTTCTTTCATCCCGATAATCTCAAGTTTCCAGCTGTCTTTTTCTCCGGGGGCGATCCGCTGCATTTTGAGGGTCATCGGGAACTCCGCGCCGTCGGCTTCGGCGGTCCGGCAGAAGAGGGTGCCGTTGTCCCAGGTATCGCAGGGAACCTGCCCGCCTTTGCCGTCGGGCCGGAACGGCACCAGGTTGCTCAGGATCGCGCGCACGTCTTTAATTTGCCAGCCCGCGCGGAACGGGAAGTGGCAGACGTGCAACCCGAGGTCGCCGAGGCAGCCGTAGTCGCCGTTGGCGGCGGACTGGCGCTTCCAGTTGATCGGTTTGTTGAGATTGAGGTCGCTCGAGTGGTGGAACCCGGCGTTGACTTCGACGATTTTGCCGAAAGAACCGGCCTCGAAGAGCCGCGCCATCTTCTGCACCGCCGGGAAGAACGGGAATTCCGAGGCGCAGCGGATCAGTTGCGCCGGACGCTCGATGGCGGCTTGCGCGATCGCTTCGCCCGCGGCGAGATCGACGCCGAAGGGTTTCTCGCCGAGCAGGTGTTTTCCCGAAGCGATCACGTCGCAATAGATCTGGCGGTGGAAGTGATGCGGCACCGCGCAGTAGATCGCTTCGATCGCGGGATTGGCCAGCAAGTCGTGGTAATTGGAGGTGAATTGGACGATCGACGGGAAATTGTCGCGGAACCACTCGAACGCCGTTTCTGAGCTGTCGCAGACGCCGACGATCTCCGGCCGGGCGGCGAGGTCGGTCAGCGCGCACCAGCGGGCGGCGGCGGTGGCGAATTCGCGGCCCATCAGGCCGAGGCCGATGATTCCGAACTTGATGCTGCGGCGCTTCATTTGGTCACCCCCTGAGCCATTGCGGCAAGTTCCCGGCGCATTTTTTCCAGCATGAAGTCGATCATTTTCGGCGTGGCGGTCAACGGCGGCTTGGTCAGCACCGCGGGCGGGCAGTGGGCCTTGTAGGTTTGGGCGCTGACGTCGAAGCCGGCTTTGACCATCCGGGCCACGAAGTCGCGGGTCGCCTTTTCTTCGCGGAAGAAGAATGACAGCAGAAGACCGTCGCCCTCAATTTTCTGGAGGTACTGCGGGAATTCGGCGGCGAGTTCGCGCGCTTTTTCCTGATAGTGAAGCCCGGTGGTGACAGTTTCGGCGCGGTTGGCTTCGGCGAAGCGGATGGTCGCGAGATACGCGAGGGCGGCGAGCTCTTCCTGGCCGTTGGTGACCAGCGCGCCGAACTGGTTGAGCGAGTCCATGCGGGCATTGGTGATCAAGCGCGAGGCGGGGTACTGGCCGCCGGGGAAGCCTTTGCCGACCGAGACGAAGTCGGGGACGATGCCGTATTCGTGGAACAGGAAAAGGCGCGGAGCCCACATGCACGACTGGATTTCATCGACCAGGGTCGGAATGTCGCGCTCCTCGCAGACCCGGTAGATGTGGCGGACGAAGTCGTTGTCGAGCCGGATCGCGCCGTAGTTCATCAGCACCAGCTCATGGAGGAAGCCGGCGATCTTGTAATCGCCCTGGTCGAAACGCTCGATCATCGCGTCAAAGGCGGCGCGGTCGTTGTAGCGGACATACTCCACCCGGTACGCGCCGCAGGCGGCCAGCCTGGCCCCGAATTCCGGCCACATGCCGCGCAGCACCTGGGTGAGCACGGTGGTGCCGTGGTAGTTGGCGGCGCAGTTGTGTTCGGGATCGCCGAGGGTCAGGAACACCGGACGGCGGTCGGCGTAGCGCGGTTCCGGAAAGGTCAAATCGAGCCGGTAAAAGCGCGCCAGCATCATTTTGAGTCCGGCTTCGACCGCGAGGCTGCCGGTTTCAAGGTTGATTACCCGGTTGAGCACCCGCGGGGAAGTGGTTTTGAGCGCCCGCTCGAGGGCGGCTTCGTCGCCGGCGGGGAGATCGTTGGCGAGCCGGACGAGTTCGCGTTCGAGGAGCCGGGTGAGGATCCCCCGGGTGTTGTTGTGGGTGGCGTTGGGAATCCCGAGCTCACGGGCGATGTCGAGCAGACGGTAGCCGGGGAACTGGTGGCCGAGCGAGGCGTGATAGTGTTCACTTTTGGCGATGAACCGGATTTTGCCGTCCTCGCCGACCCGGCTGCAGCCCATTGCGGCCAGGGGGGCGCTGTCGTTGTGCTGGGATTTGGCAAAGGCGGCGGTCGGCGCGCCTTCGACGGTCCGGCCGACGCCCTCAAGGAGCTGCTCCCCGGTGCGGAGCGCGAGCGCCTCGACCCGGGCGGCGAAATCGGCGGGATAGAAATCGACTTTTTCTTCCGCCAGCTTGACGAGTTCGGCGACCGGGCGCCCGGTCAGCAGACTTTGACATTGCGCCAAAACGCGGCAGTGGCGATCTCCGAGAAGATCCGCCAGTGAGAGCCGGATGTTTTTCATAATGTTCCCTTTCTTGCTTTGGTAATATACTATGTTGAGATTTGATTGAAAACGATACTCGATTTTTTATGAAAAATTTCTTTCAGCGCTTGACGAACGGGGCGGCGCGATATATTTTTCCTCTCAAGCCGGCATTCCTGATCTTTGCCGTTCCGCCGGACGCGACCCAAACCGATTTTGAGGAATTTATGGTTATTATGAAAAAGCGCGACCTCCGGGCCGGACAGTTGCTCGATTTGCTGCGACAGCGCGATTCGCTTTCGGTGGAAGACACGGTCGAGCTGATGGGGATTTCCGAAGCCACCGCCCGCCGGCTGTTTTCGCGCCTGGAGGAAGAACGCAAACTGATCCGCTTCCACGGCGGCGTCCGGCTGCCGGAGCTGCCGATGAGTTCCTATTCGTTTCTGGTTTCGAGCGCGCACGCGGTAACCGAGAAACAGCAGATCGGCGAATTCGCCGCCACGCTGGTGCGCTCCGGTGAAAGTATTTTCATCGACGCCGGCACCACCACGCTGCGGATGGCCGAGGCGCTGGCCGCACGCTGCCGCGCGGGCGAGGTCACCGAGCTTACGGTGGTCTCCAATTCGCTCGCCGGGATCGTCGCCTTGTCCTCGGTCTGCCGGGTGATCCTGCTCGGCGGCGAGTGCCGCCCGGAGCGCTTCGACCTGGTCGGCGGCCTGACCCGCGCCAATCTGGAAAAATTCCGTTTCGACTGCGCCTTTTTCGGCCTCGACGCGGCCTCGGCCAACGGCGCCTTGATGACCACCGACGCGGAGACCGCCGAGATCAATGCGCTTTTCATCCGCAACTCCACGCGCGCTGTCGCGCTCGCGGACGCGGAGAAATTTGAACGCACCTCGCTCCTGACCTTTGCCACCCTCGAAGAGATCGACGCGGTGATCACCGACCGCCGCCTGCCGGAAGCAAGCCGCAACCGGATCGAAAGCTGCTGCAAGCTCTATATCGTATAGGCCTGTACGCGAGCGCGCCTCCGCGGACGATGGTCTGCTGTAATTTTGGCCGCAATCGATCATTTTTCCGATCTTTCCAATCAAACTGCCGGGAATCGCTCCCGGTTTTTTTGTTTCTACCTATATTATAGAGCAAAAAATAAATAAATCAATCATATTTTGATTGATTCGAGCAATTTTTTTCAAGAAAAGCAGAAAAAAATCAAAAAAAATGATTGAATCGATCGTTTTTATATTGTTTTTTTGTTTTTTTGTTGTATAATTAACATCGAAATCAGAAATTTGATCGAAAAGATCATAAAATGATTGAAACAACCGGCAACAAGGAGAGAGCCATGAGCATCCTTCGCAAAGCGGAAGACCGCGAACAGCAGCTTTTGACGCTGCTTCGCTGTCATCGCCGGCTGGAAACCGCGGCGGTCACCCGGGAACTGGGGATCTCCGAAGCGACCGGCCGCCGACTCTTTGCCAGGCTTGAATCCGAGGGAAAGGTGCTGCGCGTTCACGGCGGCATCCAGCTTCCCGAGGAAACTCCGGGGTATTCGTTCGACCGTTCGCAGCTTGAGTACGAACGCGAGAAATTCCTGATCGGCGAGTACGCCGCAAGTCTGGTCAAATCCGGCGACGATATTTTCCTCGACGCCGGCACCACCGTCCGCCGGGTCGCGGAATCGCTGATCACCCGGCTCAAAGCGGACGATCTCCACCAAGTCACCATCATTACCAATTCGCTGGCGCTGCCCAATGAACTCAGCCGCTACTGCGAAGTGATTCTGATCGGCGGCACCATCCGTCCCGAACGGCGCGACGTCTCCGGAGCCCTGGCCCGGTACACGCTGGCGCGGTTCAACTTCTCCAAGGTGTTCTTCGGCGTCGACGCGATTTCCCCGGCCGGCGAACTGATGACCACCGATACCGAGACGGTCGAAATCAACCAGCTCTTTTTGAAACAGTCCGCGGCCTCCTATGTGCTGGCCGACGCGGCCAAGTTCGAAAGGACCTCATTGATCAGCTTCGGCCGCCTCAACGACGTCACCGGCGTCATCACCACGTTGTCGCCGGCCCGGCTGCCGGCCCGGCTGGCGCAATACCGGCCGCTGTTGATCCCGGTCGGCCAACCGGAGGCGCGCTCCGAGCGCGCGGTAAACGAATAAGCGAATTTTTCCCGATCCAAAATAAATCAACAATTCGGTCCGGCAAAGGTTGAAAAAAGGAGTGCCGATGCCGGCCGAAGCAAGCAAGGAGACTGAAAGATGATGTCGAAGAAAAGCTTCACGCTGATCGAGCTCCTGGTCGTTATCGCGATCATCGCGATTCTCGCCGGAATGTTGCTGCCCGCGCTCAACAAGGCCCGTGACAAGGCCAAATCGGCTTCCTGCATCAACCAGGAAAAGCAGATGGGAATGATGGCCGCGTTCTATGCCGGCGACTACGAATTCGAGCTTCCGATGCAGGTCGCCAGCGCGACCAATTTGTGGGGCGTATACAGCGCCAGCCCGGGCCTGCTGTGGTGGCAGGCGATGGCCAAGCATGACTATGCTCCCGGGTTGTTCTCGGTCCGCGCCAAGCGCGGGATGTACACTCCGCCCTATACCTCGGCCGACTCCGGCGACAAGGGCAAATACTGGAACTACTCGGTGCCGCTCTGCCCGAGCTACCAGCCGGAGCACAACCTGAACATGGCCGCCGCGACCCAGCTGACCAACCCCAACTACGGCGGCTACGGTTATAACGGCTTCCTCGGACGCGTCTACTTCAGCGGCGCGACCATGACTGCCTACACCAACGTGACCGGCGCCGCCACCTCCGACCATCCCAATCCGCAGCCCGGCTCCGCGAACTGGTGCCGCGCCGGCAAAGTGATCCGTCCGGCGGCGATGGTCCGGATTACCGACAGCAATGACTACTTGATCATCAACAAGTACAATTCCGGCGACCTCTTCTCGACCTATGCCAACAACACCCAGCATGCGGGTCAGATGAACGTCCTCCACGTCGACGGGCACACCGAATCCAAGCAGGTCAAGGGCGCTTACAAGTCCGCTGAACTGCAGGGCGTCGGCGACAGCTGGTTCTGGCATCCCAACGGCACCTGGTAAGTTTTCCGATCCGGCGGCCGTCCGGATTGCCGGCGGCCGCCTCTCTTCCCGACTCGCTTCCGATTGGGATTTTCGGCTGGAGTCAGTCAAAAAAGCAATTTCCATCAAAGAACCGCAATTTTTCGCAGTGGCAAAAGCAATTCCGAAGTTTTATACTATGTACGAAGCAACCGCGGCTGACTTATGAATAGGCGAGGCCCGTCTCTTCCCGAAACCGGGTGCGGGCTGTTCCGTAAACCCAACCATGGCGAGGAAAAAAATGATTATCGGACTGCCCAAAGAAATCAAGCATGAGGAGTACCGGGTCGGCCTGACCCCGGAAAGCGCCGGAGAGTACGTCGGGAACGGACACCGGGTGCTGGTTGAAATCGGCGCCGGCGTCGGTTCCGGATTCGCCGATTCCGATTATGCCCGCTGCGGCTGCGAAATCGTGAGTTCCAAAAAACAGCTTTTCGATACCGCCGAAATGATCGTGAAGGTCAAGGAGCCGCTTCCCGAGGAGTACGAGCTCTTTCACGAAAACCAGATTCTCTTCACCTATCTCCATCTCGCCGCCGACAAGCCGCAGGCGGAAGGACTGCTGCGCAAAAAAGTCAAGGCGGTCGCCTATGAAACCATCATGGAAGTTGACCGTTCGCTCCCCTTGCTGATTCCGATGAGCCAGATCGCCGGACGGCTGTCGATCCAGGAAGGCGCCAAGTGCCTCGAAAAACATTGCGGCGGCGAAGGCATCCTCCTCGGCGGCGTCCCCGGCGTCCGCCGCGGCAACGTGGTGATCCTGGGCGGCGGCGTCGCCGGCACCAATGCCGCCAAAGTCGCGCTCGGCATCGGCGCCGATGTCACCATCATCGACATCTCCGCCAAACGCCTTGCCGAACTCGACGACGTTTTCGGCGGCCGGGTGAAAACCCTCTTCGCCTCCGACAGCAACATCGCCGCGACGCTTCCCGAGGCCGATCTGGTGATCGGCGCGGTGCTGATTCCCGGCGCCGCCGCGCCCAAGCTGGTGCGCCGCGACCACCTCAAAACCATGCGTCCGGGGTCGGTGCTGGTGGACATCGCGATCGACCAGGGCGGTTGCGTCGAGACTTCGCACGCGACCAGCCACAGCGATCCGGTCTTTGTGGTCGACGGGGTGATTCACTATTGCGTTGCCAACATGCCCGGCGCGGTGAGCCGGACTTCAACCCTCGCGCTGACCAGCGTGACCAACCGTTACGGCCTCAAAATCGCCGGACTCGGCTTGGAAAAAGCGGTCGCCGCGAGCCCCGCCATCCGCGGCGGACTCAATTGTTACTGCGGCAAATTGACCAATGAGCCGGTCGCCCGGGCGCTCGATCTGCCTTATTGGGATTATTCCGCGTAGGTTTCGCTCCGCCCGGTTCCACGGCGGGCGGGATTTCCGGAAAAAAGAATTCCGCGGTTTTGCCGCGCTCCCCTTCGCGGGGAAACTGCGGAGCTTTTTTTGACATAGTCCTGCTCTGAGGCTGCGGCGTTGACCCACGGCTTCACAGCCGAAGAGCAGGGCCCTTTTTGAATCGATGCGCGAAAGTTCCGGCGACGGCACATTTCGTGAAACCGCAAAGGAGAGAATGATGAAGAAGGTTTGTCTGCTGCTGTCGGCCGCCCTCGCGCTGGCCTCAATGACCCTCGTTGCCGCGCCGCAGCCGTTCACGGCGGCGGCTGAATCGGCGGTCAAGACGGCGGATCACATATATCAATTCACCGTCAAGGCTCCCGAAGCCGGGAGTTACCGGGCGGTCGTCTACGGCGTCGCCCCCGCAGTACTCAAAAAGAACGCGGCAATCGCGGTTTCGCTCGAAGACGGCATCCGCAAAATGCGCAACGTGATCGCCGCCGGCGCCGCCCAGGGCCGGATCGACGCGATCCGGGTCGACTTCGCCGCTCCCGGCGAAACCCGTGTGGTCACCGTCGAATCGCCCGACGCCAAAATTACCAAAATCGATTTTGTTCCGACTCCCGCGGCCGCCGTGCCGCCCGAGGCGGCGGCCTATAAACCCAAAGTGGTCCCCTCGAAAACCCGTCCCCGGGTGCTGGTCAACGCGGCGATGCTGCCCGAACTCCGGCGCAAACTTGAAATCGCCGAAAACCGCCCGGTCTGGGAGGCGGTCAAGGCGATCGCGCTCAAGCCGTATTCCTTTAATCCCGGCGCCACCGCCGAAGTTCGTTACGACGAAAATCTGCTCGACGCGGTCCGCTGCAAAGCGTTCTACTATTTGATCACCAACGATCAGAAAGTCGGCGAGGAAGCGGTCGCGCTGATCACCGGCTATCTCGGCCGGGTCGATTACGGCGTCGCCCAGGACATCAGCCGCGAAATCGGAGAAGGCCTCTTCAGCGCGTCGCTGGTCTACGACTGGTGCTACCCCCTGATGAGCACCGAGGCGAAAAAGCTGATCATCGCCAAACTCTATTACTTCGCCGCCGAAATGGAAATCGGCTGGCCGCCCTTCAAGGAGCCCGCGCTCTACGGTCACGCCAATGAGTCGCAGCTGAGCCGGGATCTCCTCTCGATCGCCGGTGCGATTTACGACGAAGATCCGCTGCCCTATCAGTATGTCGCCTACGCCCTGATGGAAGTCTCCGCCCCGGCCAAGGATTATCTTTTCAAGAGCGGCATGCACGATCAGGGAAGTTCCTACGGCAACTATCGTTTTTCGTGGGACTTGCACGGATTGCTGCTGTTCCGCCGCATGGCCGGCCATGAGCTCTTCAGCGCCGATGCGGCGCGGGTGCCCTACCGCTGGATCTACACCCGCACGCCGGACGGCAAAATGTTCAAGGACGGCGACGATTTCTTCACCGTCGGCGAATACACCGGCAACTTCCTGATGAACCACCTCGCCGGGGCGCTGTTCAACGATCCCACCCTCAAAATGGAGTTCCAGCGGCTCGACGGCATCCGCGAGATCGACAAGGTCTTTTTCCTCGCCACCAATGACCCTGAGCTCAAAGCCGAAGACCGGCGCGCCGAACTGCCGCTGACCTGTTATTACGGGCTCCCGATGGGGTCGATGGTCGCCCGCACCGGCTGGAACTTCGGCCTCAACGCCGATGACGTGATCGTGATGATGACCGGCGCGGGGTTCTACTACCGCAACCACCAGCACCTCGACGCGGGCTCGTTCCAGCTCTACTATCGCGGTTTGCTGCTCGCCGATCTCGGCCTCTATCGCGGCTACGGCAATCCCTTTGACTGGAACTTCCACAAGAGCACCCCGTCGCACACCGCGATGCTGATCCGCGATCCGGAGCAGGCCAAATCGCCGATGGGCCCGCGCTTCAGCGCCAACAGCGGTACCCAGGAAGCGCCCGACCTGATTCCGGCCCCGTCGCTCAATGCCCAGCTCACCGGCGACTTCTACCGCAACGGCGACATCGCCGCCTGGGGCTTCGGCCCGAGCAAGATGACCCCGGAATATTCGTTCCTCAAAGCCGATCTCGCGCTTGCCTACCGCAGCCGGGTCGACTCCTTCTTCCGCACCATGGTCTTCCTCAATTTGGGCGACGCCGACACTCCGGCGGTGATGCTGGTCTATGACGTGATGAAGCTCAAGGCCAACCGCATCGATCCGATTTTCCAGCTCACCAGCCCGGTCCGGCCGGAGGCGAAGGGCAATACGCTTACCTTTGTCAACGGCCCCTACGGCCGTGACGGTAAGCTGACCGTCGAAACGCTGCTGCCGAAGCAGACCAAGGTCGAACTCCTGAGCGGCCGCGACGCCTTCAAAGTCGACGGCAAACCATTCGTGCCGTACGCCTTCTACGACTTCGACAGCGCCGGCGCCCGCGCCCTCATCAGTGCCGCGCCCGGCGAAGAAAAGAGCCGCTTCCTCAACGTCCTCCAGATTCAGGACGGCGCGGCCAAGCCGCTGCCGGTCGCCTGGAGCGAAAAAGCGGGCCGGCTCGAAACGGTCATCGCCGACCGCCAGATCAACCTCGCCGCCGACGGCGTCGCCGCCGACAAGAGCGTGTCTTTCAAGGTCGCTGCCAAAGCCACCCATGTGCTGGTGCTCGACCTCGCTCCCGGCAGCTGGGTTCTCGCCGGCAGCGGCAAAACCGAAAACGTCAATGTGAGTTCCGATGCCAAAAGTTTCTTCGCGGTGCTCGATGCCGGCGACTACACCTTGACCCCGGTCGCCCCGGCGGCCGGGCTGGCGGCCAAAGCGCCCGCCCGCGATACCTTGTACTTCGACGGCAAGGCGCTCGCCGCCAAGCCGGTCAAGTCGGACAAGGGTCTGCTGCTGCCGGTCAAAGCCCTCCTTGACGCCCGCAGGATCGCCGCCGCCGATGACGGCAAACAGCTCAAGTTCCAGCTCGAGGGGCGCAACATTGCGCTGGTCGACGGCAGCCAAACCATTGATCTCGGCGACTTCGCCTGGCCGATCAATCTCCCGGTCAGCCGCGGCGCCGGCGGCGAATGGCTGGTCGAGGCCGAAGTGGCGGCCGCGCTTTTCAACAATGTCCTCAACTGCGACCCCTGGACCGGCAGCGCCCTGCTGCGGCAGGCCAAGCCGGGCGAACGCGGCAAGTTCCTCGCCGCAATCGTCTCCGACGGCGACAACGCGGCCTGGCGGATGCTGTGGGCGACCAGCCGCGCCAAATGGGTCTCGCTCGGCCGCGGCGTGACCGGTGAACTGGTGCTCAGCTCCCCCGAAAAAATCGCCGGTTTTGAGTTCATCCGCGGCGACGGCGCGCTGCGCCGGGCCAAATTCAAGATCGAAGTTTCGGCCGACGGCAGGAGTTTCGAGACCGTCTTTGACGGCGAGAGCTCGGGCGACAACGCGGCCTGGGAGGCGGTCTCCTTCGCCCCCCGTACGGTGCGGATCATCAAAATCACCTTTGACGGCAACAACGAAAACGACCGCAACGGACTCCTCGGCGCCAAGCTGGTGCCGGCGCAGTAAAGAAAAAACGCCGCGGCGAATCGGTCAGCCGCGGCGTTTTGCTTTGGTGGCGAACGCAACTATTCCAGAAGTTTGATTTCCTTGAGCCGGAATTTGACTTTTTCGGGGTGATCGACCTCGGGCTTGATGGAGAGTTTGAGCTCCGACAGCCCGGCCGGCACGGCAACCGGAATCCGGGTCGTTATCTCACGCCTGGTTTCGGCATCGGCCAGGAGTTGTTTCTCGTGATATACTTTGAATTTCGGAATTCGGAGTTCGGGAAAGAGGTGCAGCGTGATTTCGAGTTTCAATGGTTTCCTGGCGGGCGGCAGCCGGACGGTGACCACCGAGTTCTGGCTGATCAGCAATGAGCTGTCAAGCTGTTTCGCGTCGGAGCTGAAACTGAAGCTCGGATTGAGGCGCATTGCGTCAAACGAAATCGATTCGCCGACATTGAGCGGCTGGGGCGGCGGAACGTAAGCGGGACGGGAGGGCAGGGTCATTTTGCCTTTGGCGATCCTCAGAAAGCGGGGGAGGCAATTGGCGCGCGGTTGGTTTTCTTCTTCGTAACTGTGCTGGTAGAGCCGGTATTCCCCGTCCGGCAAGGTTCCCAGCGGAACCTGGTAATACAGCGGCGATGTAAGCTTGCTTATTTTTTCGGTAGAAGTCAAATAGAGTTTGCCGGTGGCGATGTTTTCTGCCAGAAATTCGACATTGAAGACCTGGTCCTGGGATACGTTATGATCGTCGACCATCAGAACGTCGTGGTTGACCTGAAAACTTTGGGAGAAGGTATCGCCCGGGTCGAATTCAAACGAAACCTTGTCCACCGGGCGGAGCGCCGAAAAGGGAATCGTCGGACGCTCCGGCAACCGCCGTACGCTGTTGGCGGCTTTCATCTCGCGGGAGAAAACCGATTGGTCGGCCGGCCGGAATTTCTTTTCCGCCAGGATGGTAGTGGCGATCTCGCGGACTTTGCACGGCTGGGAGTGAAAGGTGATTTCCTTTTGTTTATCGCCGGGACGTTTGATCATCATGATCGTTTCCGGAGTGTAGAATTCGGTGTGGTCGCCGGTGATGACGATCAACGATTGATCGTAAAGTCCGAACTGCTTGAGTTTTTCGAGCAGCAATTCAACATTCCGCATCGAACCGCAGAGCTGGCGGACTTCGTCGGTGTCGAGGGTTTTCTCGGTATCCTCATTCATCGTGTAGGGCGAGTGGGTGCCCTGCAGATGATAATATTTGAACACCTTGGGCACCGGCCCGATTTTGGCCGTTTCGCCCAGACGCCGCAGAAAAATCATATCGTGGGTTTCGCCCGGGAAATTGGTCTGTTCCGAGCTCGGCGTCACGAAGTGATCGCGGAACGACAGAAACTGCTGGGCAAAGCAGTATTTCAGGGCGAACGGAGTGATCTGATAAAACCAGACGTCGAGGAATTGCCCGATCGACCGGCTGCTGTTGACCCGCGCGACGATGTTGTCCCAGAACTTCGGATTGTAGTTGATGGTCTGGAGCAAAAAAGGATACCCTTCCATCCGGTAGCCCTCCTTTTTGAGGTTGACGATCAGCGAATCGGGGCCGACGCTGGAGGTTTTCAAGTAGGCCAAGTGGATATTGTCGTCTTCGCGCGAAAGAGTGGCGGGAAATTCCTGTCCGGAGATCATCGAGGGCACCGCGAAACGGGTTTGCGGGATAGGACTTTCCAACCGGTCGAAACAGCTGAAATCCTTCAGCGCCTCGGACAGACGGGGGGAAAAGTTGAGCGCCTTTTTGAGCGATACCTCGCTCATCGCATCGACCATCACCAGAATGATGTTTTCACGGTTCGCAAAGGTGAATTTGTCAGTGCTGTCCACCGCGTTGTCGTAATAGTCGTAGTTGGTCGGCTGGTAGACCAGCAGTTCCCAGGCCAGCGGACTGAATTGGGACAGCAGCACAATCACCGTCAGTTTGACGCTGCTGTGGGTGATAGGTTTGCGGTATATCAGCGCCAGCACCACCGGCGCCGCCAACAGCACGAAGTCCAGCAGCGCGATGAGAGCCATCCCCGAGTCCGGCAACACCGTGTCTTCGGCGTCGACGGAGAAGACCAAAGTGAAAAAGGCCGACTGCAGATATATCGTCAAGGCGAGCGACAGCAGTCCCGCATGAACCCACTCGAAATATCTGGTCCGGCGCAGCGGATACTGAATTGCCGCGGCGGCAAGCGCGATCATCGTCCAGAGCCCCCCGAGGCACAGCAGCAGCGGCGCCAAGCGGAAGGTGAATTCGGAGCTGTTGCGCAAATAGAGAATCAGCCCCGGCGTGACGATGCTGCTGCCGAGGAGCAGCGACACCAGTACGATCTTGAGGATGGAGCCGGTTCCGGCGGCGGTTTCGGGGCGGTTTTCCCCGGACGGCGGAATCGGCGGCGGCTCCGGGGCGGCAGCCGCGCCCGCCGCTTGCGGCGTTTTGCCGGTCGTTTCTGTTTTCATTTCCCCTCCCTCGCGCCACTTGCCCGGAGCAGGATCCTTCCGCTTTCCGGGATCGGTGACGGTTCCACTTGGCGATAGTATTTTTTCAGGCTGTCGATCAGATTCGGCAGCGTCCAGTCGGAATAGATGTCGGGGCGGCTTCGCAGCAGCCGCTGAAACTGGCTGTCCTCGCGGGGGACGAATTCGACCAGCGCATGGGGGGCGAGCCGGGCGAAAAGTTCGGCAATCCGCTCCAGCGGCCAGTTGCCGCCGACCCGGAGGTGGTGGGCGAGCGCCAGCGCCAGCACCGCGTCGGCTTTGGCCCGGTCGAAAAAGGAAAGGCGCTCGGTGTTGAAAAGTCCCACTCCGGGGGACGGATTGCTGAGATCCTGAAGCATCGGATGGATGTTGCTGTTTTTGTTCTCCCGGAGCGCGGCATATAGGGTTCCGATCGCCGTCGGGTCGATATCGACGGCGATGGTTTCGTCGGAATAACGGGCGGCGATCATGGTGAATTCGCCGCGGTTGGCGCCGAGGTCGATGGTCCGTGCCGGCATCACCGCGCCGAGAAAGTCGCCGACCAGCGCTTTTTTGGCGATGAACGCCGCGGAAGAGTAGTTGGTGTCGTTGTAATAGTCGCCCCACTCGGTGTGAAGCCGGGGCGATTTGAGGGAGGAGATGAATTCATAAAGGCGGCCGATCATCCAGAGCAGTTGATCTTTGCCGACTTTCGGCTCTTTCGGCGCGGCGGCTTGGTGCGAATCGGCATACTTTTGCTGAAACCGGGCATGGAGATGGATGTGCAGCAGCTCCGACAGCCGCAAATATCCGGACCACGGCAGGTTTTTTGAAATGAAGTCGAGCTCCAGACCGTCGAGATTGCTCCGCAGCATCGAGCGGAACCGGTCGTCGCGCCGCATCAGCAGCAGCGGCCCCAGAAAATGCATTACAAACTGCCGGTAACCTTGCCACGGCTGGTTTTCGCGATAGGCGGTGAAAGAACCGTGATCGATGAAAATCGGCATCGCGCCGCGAAACACGATGTTGTAGGCGCTGGCGTCCTTGAGAATCATGCCGTGGTGGATCGAGGTGCGGAGCACTTCCAGCGTCAGCAGCGCGGCGTCGCGGAGCTGGCCGAAACACCATTCATAGGGATAGCTGATCCAGGAAAGTTTCTGGAGATGGAGGACGGCGCTTTGTGAAGTGCGTTCGACTTCCTCAAACGGCACCAGAAGCCCGTTGCGGAGCAACTCCCGGACCAGTCCAGTCTGCTGCAGCAGACAATAATCTTGCCACCCGGCCGGGGTTACCTTACGGTAAAATTCACCGTCGTCGGTGAACACGTGTCCGGCCGGATCACGGAAAGAGCCCGCGAG
Organism: uncultured Victivallaceae bacterium; assembly: GCA_964599205.1. Taxonomy (GTDB): domain Bacteria; phylum Verrucomicrobiota; class Lentisphaeria; order Victivallales; family Victivallaceae; genus JAVBUI01. The sequence goes on along the minus strand of CAZRFG010000008.1, from coordinate 259 downwards.
ATAGTTGCCCGCGGACATCGCTTATTTTTTTCCCTGGAACTGCTTGGCCACCCAGAATTTGATCTGGCGGAAAAAAAGCGCGATACTGCAGGCGACCGCAATGGCGCCCTGCAGCAGCATACTGCCGGTTCCCGCATCGATGTAGGCAAACATGGTGTGAACATCAAACATCATAATCCCCCTTTGGTTGCGGCTGGTTTATTCGTCCCCGTCGTTTTTTTCGGCGGTGGAGGTGAAAGGATATTCTTTGCGGTACTCA
>CAZRFG010000007.1:0-31101 GCA_964599205.1 uncultured Victivallaceae bacterium | reverse complement strand
GTTGTAGAGCTCCATATATTTGCCGCTCCCGGCGTGGCCGTCGACATAGGCGATGTTGGTCATACCGCCGTTGGTCGGCGCATCGTTGCGGGCGGCGGTGGTGCGGACATCGTCGCCGCCGCCGTGACGGTAGGCGAAGAAAACCGAGTAATTGATCTGCTCGTTGTTCTCGCGGATATTATCGCCGGAGAAAATCGCCAGCGTCGGCCGCCGGATCGCCGCAAGTTTCTTGCGCCCGTAAGTCGCGGAGCCGGGAAAGGCGTAGGTGCCGAGCTTGGCATTGGTGGCGTAATGGGTGTAAGCCCAGTTGGCCGGAGTGGTCAAGCCGAAGGGCTTGCGCTCGACCGGGCAGGCGAAAGTCCCTTTGGACGGGCCGTAGCCGTTGTAGGCGAGACCGTAGCCGGCGGCAAGGCCGGTGATCTCGGTGCCGTCGTTGTTGCGGCCGGAAAGGGTGTTGAACCAGCGCCGTCCGTCGCGCTCTTTGCCGGCGATGATCCAGTCGTCGTTCGCCTGCGAATACATCGCCTGGGCCAGGCCGATCTGTTTCAGGTTGTTGGCGCAGACCGACTTCTGCGCCACGCCGCGGGCTTTGTTGAGGGCGGGCAGCAGCATGCTCGCCAGGATTGCGATGATCGCGATCACCACCAGGAGTTCGATCAGGGTAAAACTTGCTCTCTTCATCGTGTCGACCCTTTCGGAATTTTCATTCGAGGTTCAATGCAACAGACGACTGCGATCACTTGACGGCAGGTCAAGTTCGGCCCGGAGCGCCGCTTCCAAGGTAACATAGCTGATTTCGGCAAGCTGGTCAAAGCTGTATCCCTGCGACACCGGCGACTCGAGCGTCACCGCCATCCCGCCCGAAGTCAGCGGCACCAGCGTATTGAAATTGACCCCCGACGCCGTTTTGGCCATCGGCGGCACCGGTTCTTTGCGAAGGCCGGCCTCAAACAGCGCCCGGTTGATGCCATCGACGACGACAAAAGCGCGCGTTTCGCCGGGCGCCAGCGCCGCCGGCGGGTTTTCGTAGGAGTGGGCGTTGACCACCAGATCGACGCCGTAACGCCCGATCAGCCGGAGCAAGCCGCGGACTTCGGCGGTACGGATATTGCCGGGCTCGGCGTCGTGCATCGGGTTGTAGCCCTCCGAATTGGGGTAGCCGCCGGGATAGGCGACGCGTTCCAGGGGCAGCGGGAAATGAGCTTTGCTGCCGCGCCAGCCGATCAGGCTGCCGTCGGCCCAGCTCCCCTGCGAAGCGTGGCGGAAGTCCTGATAGCAGGCGCCATTGAGGTGATCCGGCGAAATCGCCCGGCCGTCCATATTGAGACAGGGTACGATGATCAGATTGAAACGGCTCGCCAGCTCGACAAGGGAATCGCGGGATCGGCCGCGCAGATCCTTGCCGGTTTCAAGCAGACTCAAAAGATTCATCGAGCCCGCCACCCCCTCGGCTTCGGCCCCGTGAAAACCGGCGCCCCAGAGCACGGTGGGCTTGCGCGCGCCTTTGCCGAAATAGGCGTCTGGATCGTCCGACGCACTCCCCGCCGACCAGTTGGCGGTGCCGGACACCGGCGGGCAATCCCCGTAAAAAACGGCATAGACCGGATACCCGAGCGGAGTATGGGCGATCACTTCGGATCGGCCCTTTTTGACTTGCCGGCAAGCCGCGATAATCTCCGCCGGGCGAACCCGCCACCATGCCGGTCGCTCGACCAGCCCTTCAATCCGGCAAGGAGTAAAGCGCGTTTCCCGGAAATGTCCGGCTTCCCCTCCCGTCTCGGTTGCCGCCAACGCCTGTCCGATCAAACCTTCCCCGGCCAGCACCAAAGCTCCGGCCGCCGCCAACACCCGACTCTGCATGATCGTCTCCCGTAATTCGACCACTAACTTCTATATAGGAGTATAGTTCAATCGAAAGCAAAAGTCAAGTCATCGGTCGAAAAAAAACAGCTTTTTGTGAAAGGCGGCGACCGTCCGGATCAAAGGAGGATCTGAAACCGGAGCGATGTTTGATTGCGACCGGCACCGACGAAATGCGAGTGACGGCAGACCGGCGCAACATCACCCGGCACGTTCTCCGGCGGCGCTTCCGGCGAGGCGGCCGGAGCTGAAGGCCCATTGCAGATTGTAGCCGCCGCAGGGGCCGTCGAGGTCGAGCACTTCGCCGGCAAAATAGAGTCCGGCGGTCAGGCGGCTTTCCAGCGTGTCCGGCGCAACCTCGCGCAACGCGACGCCCCCCCGGGTCACCATCGCCTTGCGCCACGATTCGGTTGCGGTAACCGCAAAGCGGCAACCGCTCAACCGGTTCGCCAGCTCCCGCCGCGCCGCCGCGCCGAAATTGGCGGCGGCAACCTCGCCGAGGTCGGCGCTCAGATGGCCGGCAAGTTTCTTCGGCAAGAGTTCGGCGAGGAGGTTGCGCACCAGTTTTTTGCCGGATTCCCCCTGCCAGCGGTTGAATTGCGCGAGCCAGTCGTCCACGCTTCGTCCGGCGAAAAAATTGATTTCAAGCGGGACCGCAGGGTGTTTGGTCAAAAGTTCGCTCACCCGGCCCGAAAGATCGAGCACCGCCGGGCCGGAGAGGCCGTTTTGGGTGAAAAGGAGTTCGCCGCGATCCGGCGTTTTGCTTTCGCCGGCGAGCGCGATCCGGGCTTCGGCGTCGGCGAGCGCAATGCCGGCACAGTCATGCGCCCAGGTTTCCGTGACGCAGAGCCCGACCATCGCCGGCAGCGGCGGCACGATCGTATGTCCGGCCCGGGCCGCAAGTTCGTACCCGATCCCGAGCGCGCCGAGTTCGGGATACCCTTTGCCCCCGGCGGCTACGATCACCCGGTCGCAGCGCAGTTCCGCGCCGTCGGCAGTGCGGACACCGGCGACCGCGCCGGCGGCGATCAGCAGCGACGTCACCCGGCGGGAAGTCTGGATTTCAACCCCGAGTTCGCGCGCCGTCCTCAACAGCGCCGCCAGTACATCGGCGGCGCGACCGGATTTGGGGAACGCGTGAAAGCCGTCGGGAAATTCAATGGCAACGCCGCGCTCCTCAAACCACGCAATCAGCGCTTCGGGAGGAAAGTTATAAAGCGCATCGAGCATAAAACGCCACTGCCGGCCAAAGGGCCGGGCGAGATCCTCAACTTCAAACCGGTTGGTGAGATTGCAGCGGCCGCCGCCGGAAGCGAGCAACTTGAGCCCCGGCCGGGGCATCTGCTCGAGCACCAGCACCCGGCTCCCCGCTTCCGCGGCGGCAATGGCGGCGGCCAGTCCGGCCGGACCGGCGCCGATCACAATGACCTCTCTTATCATCCTTCATTTCTTTCTTCCGCCCCTTTCTGTCCCGCTTGCGCCGGGGACGCATCCGCCCCGGCGACAGCGCGGCGGAACACCGGCCGGAGTTTCATAATGTACTGCCGGATCGGAATTTTTGCAAGGCAACGCAGCTTCAAGCGGCTTTATTGTGAAGCAAATTCATTAAAAGATAAAAAAAAAATCGGATCGGAGTTGCATTGCCGCTAAAGTTGATCTATAGTAACCGCAGTTTGTTATCCATACTTAAACGGCAGACCGCCCCAATTCGAGCGGTCGCCGCAATCGGTCATTCACCGGCCCGGCAGCTCAAATCGGCATTACCGGCAACCGCGAATGAGCAAAATTGTCCCACCCAAAACGGAAAAGGAAGTTGAATCATGGCTGTAACTCCTTTAAAGGCCAAAATGGGGGAACTGATCCGCGAATATCTGGCGGCCCGAAAAGTCCGTCAATGCGAACTGGCGAAGGCTTTGAAAGTTTCCAATTCGGCGGTTTCGCAGATGCTCAGCGGCAGGATCGTCCTGAACCAGGAACAGTTGATCACGGTCAGCACCTTGCTGGCGCTGCCTCGCGACCAGTACCTCGAGCTTTCGGCGATGGCCGCCAGCATTCACAGCGGGGTCAAAAATCTGCGCTCGCGCTTCAACCAGCTGATCACCTCGGCCCGCTGCGAACGCGGCGTCGATACCCGCAAACTCTCGAACCTGACCGGCGTCAGCGCGGCCCGGCTCGAATTGCTTGAAAACTGCTTCAATGTGATCCCGACGGTCGACGAAATCGAGCGGCTGGCCCCGGTGCTGTCCTGCTCCCGCGAGGACATGTTCGCCGCCGCCGGCATGATCTACGGCGGCTCCGCCGATAGCGAACCCGCCGCGGCGGAAAAGACCACGCCCTATATCACCGGCCGCAAAATGCTCCCGGTGCTGACGCTGCCCCAGTTGGCGAAATACACCGGCGAAGACACCTTGCACAATTTCGCGCTGTCGCACTCCAATGAACTGACCGAGCGCGGCGAAGAAATTCCGGTTCAGGCGGTGGCGGTCCGGAGTTCGGGCGATGAGCTCAAAGCCGGGTTCTCCGGCGAAATCTGGATCTTTATCGGCGATGAACGTCCGCCGCATTATCGCGAAATCGAGCTGATGCGCGACAAACGCGGCAACTTCCGCTTGCGCGAACGCCGTCGCGGGGTCTGGAAACTCTTTCACATGCCGCCCGACGATCACGCCTCCGGCTATGCGGTCTGGAGCCGTCCGGTGCTGGAGCTGGTGCTGCGGCCGGTTCGTCCGAGAAGTGAAATCGGAGCCAAATAATGGCCAAAGAGGGTTGTGTAGCCGGTTCCTGCGGCTGCCTGATTGCCGGCATCATCATCGGCGCGGTATTGGTCTGGGTGCTGATGCCGGAGCTCCGCGAACGCGGTCTGACGCCGGAAAATGCGGCTCAGAAAATGGAGAAATCCGCCGCCCGGATCGCCGATGAGGCCGCCGAAGTCCGAGACCGGGTTTCCGCGCTAAAAAACACGGTCGGCCAGCCGGCCGCTCCGAAGCCGCCGCCGGTGCCGAGCACCAGCTCGGAATAAATTCTCCGCCAAATTCGTCAAAAAAAACGGGCAAGTCCGGTTTTCGGACTTGCCCGTTTGCTTTGGGGCGAACTTACTTCGAGGGATACTGCGCGGCGAAAGCCACCGCATTCTTGACCCCCTCCTCGATCAGCTCCCACTTGCCGGCGGCGATGTCGTCGGCTTTGCCGAGCCAGGTGCCGCCGACCGCCGCGACCTGCGGGATCGACAGATATTCGGCCGCGTTGGCGGTCGTTACGCCGCCGGTCGGCATGAAACGGATGCCGAGGTGCTTGTAGGGCGCGATGATCGATTTGAGCATCGCGGTGCCGCCGGCCGCTTCGGCCGGGAAGAACTTCAGCATCGAGCAGCCGAGTTCAAAAGCCTGTTCGACTTCCGACGGGGTGGCGATCCCGGGGCTGAAGGCAAAGGAGGCGCGGACCGCTTCCTTGACCACGGTCGGATTGAAACCGGGAGCCACCGCGAACTTGGCGCCGGCGGCGAAGGCGCGGTGCAAGTCAAACACGTTGAGCACGGTGCCGGCCCCGACCAGGAGCTGCGGGAACTGGTTGGATACTTCCTTGATGATCTCGGGGGCGGCCTTGGTGCGGAAGGTGATTTCCGCGCCGAGGAGACCCTGGCGGGCGAAAATTTCACAGATCTTGACCCCGTCGGCGACGCTTTCGAGCGCGAGCACCGGCACGATCCGGATTTTGCCCAGCGCGGCGGCGGTGGCTTTCTGTTGTTCGACGAAACTATTCATTCTTACTCCTTTTCCTTGGCTTCCAAGGGTTTGATGTATTCAAAATCAGACTTCTTATACTCGCCCTTGACACCGCGTTCAGCGCCAAAGGTGATCTGATTTTCATTTTCCGCATACAATACACCGGTCTCGACCAGGCCGTTCGATTTCCACTTGACTTCGACGTTCGGCACCCAGAGTTCGACCTGGGGCGGCCGGACGACTTTGCCTTTTTCCACCGTGATGTTGACGGTCCGGCGGTCCGGCACCGCGAGTTTGTGGGCGATCGTCACCTGGTAGTTGCCGGGGGCGAGGTTGCGCAACCGGATCAGCTCCGGCTGGGTCGCGGTCTCGCTGGCCTTGGCGACGCCGTGAAGCTTGCCGTTGATGTAGACCGAAACCCCGACCGGGAAGACCGCGAGGTCGATTCCGCCGGTGCTGCTTTCAAGCATGAAATTGAGCTCCTGACGGCTGCCGGAGGCGATTTCGACGGTTTTCGCCATCGCGTCATAGCCCTCGAGCGCGACCGAAACGGTGTGCTCGCCGGTGCCGACATCGGGCACCAGCGTCGGGGTCACCCCGGCGACCTTGCCATCCACCGTGACGGTGCCGCCGGCCGGAATCGAATTGACTTGGATGCTGCCGGGCTGGCCGGAGAGTTTGTAATTGCGCTTTTCGGTCTGGTCGCGCACCACGATGATCTGCTCTTCGACGGTCAGGAACCCGGTTTTTTCGATCTTGACGTGATGGCGGCCCTCGTCGAGTTCACCCTGAAACGGCGTGTAGCCGGAGGGCCGGTTGTCGATGAACACCCGCGCCTGCGACGGGGCCGAGTCGATGATCAGTTTGCCGATGTTGGAGTCGAGCGAAATCATCACTTCCTGCGGCCGGGCGTCGGCGACCACAAACGACACCGAGCGCTCGGCGTAGCCGGACTTGAGCACCTGGACGGTGTGCTTGCCGACCGGCTGGCGGGGGAGCACCAGCGGCGTCTTGCCGAGAGTCACCCCGTCGCGGCGGATTTCGGCGCCGTCGGGACGGCTGTTGATCAGCACCACACTGCCTTGCTCGGCCAGATCGGCTTCGACCCGCGCGGTCTCGCCGGCCTTGGCCGCGACCGCGAACCACTGCGGCAGATAGCCGGGTTTGCGGATCTGGATCCGGTAAATGCCGGGGGGGCCGCTCAAGGTTTTCGGAATTTCGCCGACCACTTTGCCGGCGATCACGATTTCGGCTTTCTCCGGCGCGCCGGCGATGTCGATTTTGGCCCGCGGCGGCGGCTTGGGAGCTTCGGAGCAGCCGCTGAAAGCGAGCAGCGCAAGCGAACCGGCGGCGGCGAACAAAAATGTTTTAAGCAGTGATCTTTTCATTTTTTCTTGCCCGTCCGGTTGAGATAGTTGTCAAGTTTGAACAGCAACTGGCGCGCCGAATCGTATTCCCGCGAATCCGGGTCGCAGAGCTCCATCATCTGGTGGAGCACGAAGCGCAACTGCTCGAACTCCTTGACGTTGGCCAGCCGGATGCGTTCGTAGTTGAGATCCTGATACTTCTGGCGGCGGATCTTTTCGGCCTCCTCCAGCCGCTTGCGGGCGCGGTCCCACAACGCGGGCTTCGGCGAAAACTGCTCGAGGTAGTTGACCGCGAGCGTGTAGCGCTGGATCGCCGAGCGCAGATTGGAGAGCTTGGCCTCGCGGTTGGCGAAGAGATCTTCGGCCTTGACGAAACTCTGCTCGGCCTGGTCGCGCAGCTCCTCGGGGGTCATCGCGATGGTCTGGAGGCCGTAACTTTCGGCAAAGGAGTTGATCGCGTACTCGACGTCGTCGAACGCCTTCGGCGCGGTGTTGTTGAGCACGGTGACATCGTTGAGCTTGTCGCGCTCCCCGACCACCAGACGGCGGCGCTGATCCTGGTTGTTCTGCGCCACCCCGGACTCGGGGGAACGCATCTTCATGAAGCCGGAGCGGTCGATGCTGTTGCGCAGAATCTCAAGGTTGCTCTCGGTCAGATCGTCCACTTCCCGCTGGAACCGGCGCTGCGATTTGAGGTCGTCGATGATGAAGGTCGCCTTGCCGTTCTCGATCAGGAGGACAAAGCGGAAGACGTTGTCGCTGCCGACGATCTCTTTTTCATAACTCAGCAGAAAGTCCTTGGGATTGAACTTGACCACCTCGGTGCCGGCCTGGGCCTGCTTTTTGAGCTGGTTGATGTGATAAAAAGCGGCAATCGCCACCGCCACCGCGCAAATCACCACGGTGTAAAAAAGACGGTTGGAAAAAATCCGCCGCGAGCCTTTGGCCGCCCCCGCCTCGGGAGCGGCGGCGCGGTCGTCGCCGCCGCGTCCGCCGAAAAGTTTGAGCTTGCCGCTCTTGAGCGCTTCGGAGAGATCATGGACGGTGCGGTCGTCGCGTGAGGGCACCGCCGGAGCCGCAGAAGGGGCCGCGGGGGGAGCCGCAGCCGCCGGAGCGCTGGGCAGCGGCGGCGCGGTCAAGCGGACGGTCGGATCGGCGCTCTTGTTGAGATGCGGCGCGGGTTCGGCGGCCGGCGCGCCGACCGGCGAAAACACCACTTTGGGCGGCGACGCCGCCAGCTGGGTCACCCGCAGCATCTGGTCGCCGAATTCGATCAGGTCGCCTTCGCTCAACACCGCTTTGCCGTCGATTTTGCTGCGGTTGACTTTGACGCCATTGGTACTCTGAAGATCGACCACGGTCCAGATTCCATTCTCATCCCGGCGCAGCTCGCCGTGATAGCGCGAGACGCCGCCGGTGAGCAGCATCACGACGTTGTCCTCCTCGCGCCCGACACTGATGATCGGCAGCGCGAGATCGAGCTCTTCGCCGGAGCGCACTCCGTTGACAAAAAAGATTTTCATCGCCATACTCCTTGGTCAATTTCAAAAGGATTGCCGGCTGCCGCGGCCCCGGAAACGCGCCGGACCGCCGGAAAGACTTTTAAAACTGACTCTCGTGACAAAGTTCAATACTTTTCGCCGCTTCCGGCGTAAGATTCATATTCAGATTGACGAAGTCCCCGACTTCGCTCGCACTCGATTGGATCGCGCCCGGCGGCAGCTCGATCACCGTCACCGCCCGGCGGCAGCCGGTCACCGGCCGCCACGGCGGCACCCCCGGCGCCAGTTTGACGATCCGGCTCTCGCCGTCGAGAAACACCACATCAAGCGGCCGCCCCATGAACAGCATGTGAATCGAATTGCAATTCGGAAACACCGCCGCATCCATCTCCGGCGAAAAATTCCGCCCGATCATGCCGCGCAGCCGCTCGCCGAACGAAATCATCGTCCGCGGCGACTTCGCAAGATAGGTCCGCTTGTCCAGATTGAAAATCATTTACAACATGACCTGCATCAGTTTCATGCCGATCGGAACAATGAGCACGATAAACACCGCCGGGAAAATGAACAAAATGATCGGCCCGATGATCTTGACCGGGGTTTCGTTGGCGAGTTTCTCCGCCATCGTAAAACGCTTGTTGCGCAGCATGTCGCCCTGGATCCGCAGCAGCTGGCCGATGCTGACCCCGAGCTCCTCGGCCTGGATGATCGCATTGACCACCGAGGTGAGGTCGGACTGAGAGACCCGCTTGGCGAGGTCGCGGAGCGCTTCGGTGCGTTTGCGCCCGAGCTGGATCTCCTGGAACGTCCGCAGCAGCTCCTCGCCCAGCGCATCGACCCGGCGGCGCTGCAGAATGTCGCGCAGACTGGTCACAAAATCCTTGCCCGCTTCGACCGACAGCGTCAGCAAATCGAGCACGTTGGGCAGCGACTTGAGGATGCTCAGGTGGCGGCGGCGGATCCGGTTGTTGAGCCAGACCCCGGGATAGATCACCAGCACCAGCGCCAGCAGAATCCCGGGCACCGGATAACCGGCGAAGATGCTCAGCATCAGCGCCAGCAACCCCACCCCGATAAACATGATCCGGAGCGCGACAAAGTCGAGGCCGCCGAGCGAATCGCCGTAACCGGCCATCCACAGCCGGGGCTCGGCGCTCTCACGCCAGGTCCGGAAGAATTCGCTCCGGGCCAGCCCCCGGAAATTCGGCACCAGCGGCATCGCCAGCCGGAACATCACCGGAATGCCGCGCCGGGCCTCTTCGTTCATGGTTCCCTCGACTTCGACCATGCTGAGCGAACGGAGCACGAAAAGCGCCAGCAGTCCGACGGAAACGCCGAACAGCAGCGCGGAGATCAGGGTCATCAAGTTGTCCATTGCCGCCTCCTCCTGCTCAAATATCGATTGCGGTAATTTTGCGGATCACCAGGAAGCCGAGGATGTCGAGCACCACCACCACGGCGATCATCGCATAACCGATAAACGAATCGAAGACCCCGTCAAACAACGACGGCGCCACCTGAAAAATCCCGAAAATCAGGAGAAACGGCATCGAGCTGATCAGATACGCCTGCAAGCGCCCCATCGCGGTCATCGCGTGGATCTTGCCGGTGATCCGGAGCCGTTCGCGGATCAAGGCGGCCAGCCGTTCCAGCGTGGCGGTCAGTTCCCCCCCGGTCTGGCGGGCGGTGATGATCGCGGTCGCCACCAGTTCGAAGTCCTCGGAGCCGAGCCGGCGGTTCATATTTTCCAGCGCCTGGGTCAGCGGCACCCCCAGCCGGCACTCCTGCGAGAGCAGCCGGAATTCAACCGAAATCGGCGGCCGGTTCATCGAAGCGATTTCGTCGATCGCCTGGTTGATGCTGAACCCGGCCTTGAGCGAGCTTGACATCGACATCAGGACGTCCTCAAGCTGTTCGTTGAACTTGCGGAGCCGCCGCTTGCGGAGAAAGCGCAAGGCGAAGCGCGGCACCGGAAACACCGCTCCGCCGGCCAGCAGCCCGAGCAGCAGTCCGCCCTTCCACGAGGCGGAATCGCCCAGGGTGATGGTCAGCAGCACGGTGATCAACAGCGCGATCGCGCTCAGGGCCAGACTCAAATCGAGGATCCGCCCGGCCGGCATCTGGATCAGGATGTCGTCAAGCTCGGTGCTGGCCTCCTGCAAATAGCGGTCGCGATAGCGCAACGAAACGTAGCCGCAGAAGTCCACCACCACATAGGTCGCCAGCGAAACGCTGGCGAAGGCCAGGAGACTCGGAAACCAGGAACTTTCGAGAATGTTCATGCGCTCACCCTCCCGGGATTGAAAATACCGATGTCGAGCGGCAGTTTGGCGCGTTCGATCTCTTCGAGGAACGTCGGCACCCCGCCGGTGGCGCGATAACGCCCGACGATCCGGTTGTCGCGATCCCAGCCGGTCTGTTCAAAGACGAAGAGATCCTGCATGGTGATCACGTCGCCTTCCATTTTGGTGATTTCGCTGACGTGGGTCAGTTTGCGCGAGCCGTCGCGCTCGCGGCTGATCTGCACCACGATGTTGATCGCCGAGGCGATCTGCTCGCGAATCGCCCGCAGCGGCAGATCGAAGCCGGCCATCAGCACCAGCGTCTCCAGACGCGACAGCGCGTCGCGCGGAGTGTTGGCGTGGATGGTGGTCAGCGAGCCGTCGTGACCGGTGTTCATCGCCTGGAGCATGTCGAGCGCTTCGCCGCCGCGGCACTCGCCGACCACAATGCGGTCGGGGCGCATACGCAAACTGTTGCGGACCAAATCGCGAATGGTGATTTCGCCGCGGCCCTCGACGTTCGGCGGGCGGGATTCGAGCCGGACCAGATGCTCCTGGTGGAGCTGGAGTTCGGCGGCGTCCTCAATGGTGACGATGCGTTCGCGGTTGGGGATGAACGAACTCAATACGTTGAGCAAAGTGGTTTTCCCGGAGCCGGTGCCCCCGGAGATCAAAATATTTTTGCGCACCGCGACGCAGACGTCGAGGAACTGGATGATGTCGTTGGAGATCGAGCCGAAACGGACGAGGTCGGCGGCGACCAGCGGCTTGCGCGAAAATTTCCGGATGGTGATCGAAGGTCCCACCAGCGACAGGGGCGGGATGATCGCATTGACGCGCGAGCCGTCGGGCAGGCGGGCGTCGACCATCGGCGAACTTTCGTCGATACGGCGGCCGAGGGGCGAAACGATCCGCTCGATCGCCGACAGCACCTGGTTGTCGTCGGCAAACGCGGTGTCGGTGCGGAACAGCACCCCGCCGCGCTCGACGTAGACGTTGTTGGGCCCGTTGACCATGATTTCGGTGATGTTCTCGATTTCGAGGAGGTACTCGAGGGGACCGAGGCCGATCGCCTCCTGAACCAGTTCCTTTTCCAGCAGTGCCACCGAGGCCGACGGCGGCAGCGGCACCGCGAGCTGGGAAAGAATTTCGCGGATGGTCTCGGCGGCCTTGTTTTCCAGATCCTTGCCGGTGATGCCGGAGACCGCGAGTTTCTTCAAATTGAGCCGGGAGAGGAGTTCTCGGTGAGCGAGCTTCTTGATCTCCTGGAGCAGCGGCCGGTCCTCGTCGGTGACGCCGGAAATGCGCAAGAGGGGAATCCGTTCCTTGCCGTAGGCGTCTTTGCCGGTGTCGAGGGCGGCGGTTCCGCCGGCGGGAGTGGCGGCGGGAGCCGCCGCGGCGGACGTCTCCGGAGCGGGCGCCGGTACGGGAGCCGGAGCCGGAGCCGCGGGCGCCGGGGCCTTGACCAGCACCGAAATCTTGCCCATTTCGATCGAGTGCCCGGCCGGAATTTCGTAGGGTTCGTGGGCGAAAAGCTGGGTGCCGTCGGAATAAGTGCCGTTGCTGCTGCCGAGGTCCATCACCGTCAGCTTGCCGTCGCGGACGATGAACTGGGCGTGATGACGCGAAATCTCCGGCCGGGCAAAGGTGATGTGGCAGTCCTCTCCCGAACCGACCAGATAAGCGCCGTTGTCAAGCTGGCCCGCGGCGTCCTGATGACCGGGCTGCCGGATGATGATTTCGACCATGGAGCAATCCCTCCCCGCTTGCGTCAGAGCGTATTCTGGCGTTTGCTGCGCCGCTCGTTGAACTTGGGAATGTCTTTTTCGAGCTGCTTGAAGTTGATCGAATTGCTCTCGATGCCGCGCTCGATGCGCGAATCTTCGTAGTTGCGCAAACTCAATGCCAGCTTGCCTTTGTTGCTGGCGAAAATCAGCATTTCGACTTCATCCGGCCACAACAGCAACGTCACGGTGCTGTAGGATTTGCCGCCGCCGACCTCGGAGCCCTGGTTGCCCCAGCGGTTGCCCACGGCGAGCACTTTGACATCCTGCAGCACGGTCAAAGTGACGGTGTCGAGCGCGGTGTCGCCGCGCATGTCGGGAAAACGGAAGGTGCCGATGATATCGACATTGTCGTTGGGCTGGACCAGGTTGTTGACCGCCGAAACGGTATCGACCGGGATCGAAATCGCGCGCATGCCTTCGCGGACGATGCCGTTGAGCCCCTGGCGCTGGGACATCGGCTTGAGGTCGGTGGTCTGGAGGTACTGGTCGCGGGCCATGGTGCTCTCCAGCCGGCGGCCGATCACCGAGCTGCTCTGGCTCCAAGGAATTTCGCGGCTGGAGATCGACTGGTTGCGGAGGCGCTGGACTTCGACCCGGCTGATATCACGCTCGGTGACCTCTTCGCCGGCGGCCATATTGCGGTTCATTTTGATCAAAAAGACCGACTCGGCGTTGCCGCTGATCCGTTGTTTTTCCGCTTCCAGCTGTTGATAGGAGAGGACAAAAGCGAGAAAACCGAAAAAAACCGCGCCCAGCAATAAAATTTTCTGTCTCATAAAAGACCTCTTCGATTCAGCACATTCGTTTTTAAATCAATATAACGGGTGCGAAGACAATTTCCAATCAAGAACGCACTTTTCCCGAAAAAAAACGCCCGGTGCTTGGCAAAAGCCGCCGATCCGTGTTAAATTAGTGACGGAACTGTAAGTTAGCACTATTGAACGGAGGAAATACCATGCGTCTCGGCGAAATCGTCAGGAACACCCGCGAAACTCAAATTTCGGTCAAACTCGAACTCGACGGCCGCGGCGCGTGCGTGGCGGACACGCCGGTGCCGTTCATGAATCACATGCTTGAGCTCTTCGCCCGGCACGGTTTTTTCGACCTCGAAATCCATGCCAAAGGGGATGTTGAAATCGACTACCACCACACCATGGAGGACCTCGGTCTGGCTTTCGGCGAAGCGCTGAACGCGGCGCTCGGCGACAAAAAAGGGATCCGGCGCTACGGCAGCTGTTTGCTGCCGATGGATGAAGCGCTGGCCCAGGTCGCGCTCGACCTCTCCGGCCGGCCCAGTTTGATCTACAACGTCGAACCGCCCGCGCCGCTGGTCAAGGATCTTGACGTCAGGCTGTTTCACGAATTTTTCCAGGCCCTCGCCGCCAAAAGCGGAATGAACCTCCATATCGACCTCCTGAAGGGTGAGGAAGTTCACCACTGTTTCGAGGCGATTTTCAAGGCCTTCGCCAAAGCCCTCGACCAGGCGGTGACCGTCGACCCGCGGATCGAAGGCGTGCTGTCGACCAAGGGCGTACTCTGACATGGCGCGCGAGACCATGAACTCGCGCGAACGGATCAACCGGACTTTGCGCCGGGAAGCGGTCGACCGTTGCCCGATCGACCTCGGCAGCCATCCCTCGACCGGGATTTCGGCATTTGCCTATCTCAAACTCAAGCAGGTGCTCGGGCTCGGCGGCGAAACCGAAATCTGGGATCTGCCGCAGATGCTGGCCCGGGTGGAAATCCCGGTGCTGGAGCGCTTCCACTGCGACCTGATCTGCCTTTCTCCCGCCCCGGCCCGCTTCCGAAGCTGGCAACCGCGCGAGGGGTGCCGCTTCCTGATCCCCGAAAACGCGACGCCGGTTCGGGACCAGGCCGGCGACTGGGTGCTGTCCCAGCCCGGCAACGGCTCGATGCGGATGCCGGAAGGCAGCCACTTTTTCGACGGCGCCTGGCTTTCGCATTGGGAAAAGTGTTCACCGGAGGAGGAACTGGCCGCCAACGCCCGCGAGGCGGAGCGGCTCTTCAAGGAAACCGATTACGCGCTCAACTACACCGGGTACGCGACCGGACCGCAGCTCGGCGGGTTCTTCGGCGGTCTTGAGGAATCGATCCGGCTGCTGGAGGAGCCCGACGAGGTCAAAACCGCGGCGGCGGCGTGGAGCGACCGGGCGATCGCCGAGTTCGATCGGATCAACCGCGCGATGGGCCCCTATTTATCAGTGGTCAGCATGGGCTGCGACCTCGGCATCCAGAGCATGCCCTACATCCGCGCCGAGTGGTTCGAGGAGTTCTATTCCGCACCGCTCAAGCGGGTCTGCGAGCACATTCACCGCAGCAGCGAAATCAAAATTTTCCTCCACAGTTGCGGCTCGATCAAGCCGTTGATTCCGCTCTTGATCGAAGCCGGCATCGACTGTCTCAATCCGGTACAGATTTCAGCCGACGACATGGACCCGGCGGAACTTAAGCGGGAATTCGGCGACCGGATCATTTTCTGGGGCGGCGTCTGCGACACCCAGCATGTGCTCGGGGTGAAAACACCGGCGGAAGTTTCGGCCCATGTCGCCGAACTGATGAAAACCTTCAAACCCGGCGGCGGTCTGGTGGCCAATCAGGTTCACAACATCATGGGCAATGTGCCGCCGGAAAATATCATCGCAATGTTCGACACCATTTACCGGGAGAGTTTCAATCAATGAAAAAAGTCACTTCAATTTTTGCCGCCGCCTTTCTCTTCGGCGCCGTCCAGGCGCTGGAAATTCCGAACGGCGATTTCGCCGACGGCCTGAACCGCTGGGAAAAACAACCGGCGGGGTCGACGGTCGCGCTTGAAGATGTCGCCGGCGGCAAAGTGCTGGCGCTCGGCACGGAAAACGCCAACGCCGGGGTGACTTCGGCGGGCATCGCGCTCACACCGGAGGAAGCGGCGGGCTCGTTCACGCTGGCGCTCGACCTCAAAGCCGACGCATTGAGTTCAGGCGTGTTCGGCATCTCGATTTATCCGGTGGACAAGGCGGGCAAAAGACTCGGCCAGATTTCGCTTCTGAACCGTTCGGCCAAAGACAAGGCGGTCGACTGGAAAAGCCTGAAACTTCCGTTCGGCGCGACTACCGCCAAGCCGCTGCCGGCCGGCACGGCGGCGCTGCAAGTCCGATTCTCCTTTTACGAAAAAACCGGCAAGGTCAGCGGCAAGGTATGGGTCCGCAACCTCGCCTTGAGCGCCACCCCCGGCGCGGCAAAAGCCGCCGCGCCGAAAATCGACGCCGCCTGGCCGCGCTCGATCAACGCCAAGGTCGGCGACCTCGGCATCCGGCTGGAATCGCGTTCATTCTGGACGCTGTACCGGATCGAATATCTCGGCAAGCGGATCGGTGAGGATGTCTACGGCAGTCACTATGGTCACGTTTTCAATTTCAAGGGCGTGGGTTTCATCGGCTCCGGCCATGTCGAGAACGAAGAGGAAGAGATGCTGGAGTTGAAGCTGGAAATCGACGGTGCGCCGGTTGCCGAGGTGCGGGCGAATTATCCGGAGGCGAAGAGTCTCACCTTGACCCGGCGGGCGAAGGTGCGAACGCTGGAAGTGGCTTCGGTGCTGAAGATTGCGGATAACAAGATCGACGAGGCGGTGGAAGTGACGGCGCTGGCGGAAACCCAGCTGGCGTACGGTTATATATGCATGTATCCGTGGGTGACCGGTTTTTCCGACTATGCGGTGCTGGATGACAATTCGGATATTCGCGGCAGGTTCACCGACTCCAAGAAGTTCCTGATCGACCGGCCGGTAACCAGGGTGGCGATTTACAATGCGGGGCTGGGGATCGGGGTGGAAACCACGGTGATGGAGGCGGTCAATGCGGAGCCGCGTTCGGAGCGGTACTGGGATATGCCGGAGCGTTACCGCAAGCATTACGGGGTGGTGGCGTTGAACCGGACGTTGAAGGCGGGCGAGAAGCTGCGTTACCGGACGGTGACGACGCCGTTCCAGGCCGGGCCGGATAACTGGATCGACACCGCGCGCGGGCTCTAGGGGAAACGCGTTCCAAGTATCCCGGTCAAGGGCCGCGCCCTTGCGCGGTTTCCAAAGGGCGCGCAACCCTCTTGCGGTGTGCGAGGCGGCGCCTCGCCTCCCCCGCTCCGGGCGGGCGCACTGCGCCTTTGACTCTCACCGCTCCGTTGTCGCGGGTGGCCAGGAGCAACGTCTAACGTAGTTCGCCCGGCCCGAGCGACGACGCCGACAGGTGTCGGAGCGACCGTTACGAAGCAACACGCGGAGCCCCGCTTCCGTCAACTTACCCCTCCGTGCCTCCGTGCCTCCGTGCGAAACCTTCTTCCGATATCCCGAGGCCGACAGCCTGCTTCGCTCGATGTCGTTCGCCGGTCACTTCGTGACACGACTGCCGACCTCGCTTTCGCAGAAGGGTGTCGGCTCCGCCGACGTGAGGGTGAGCGCTTCGCTTAGCTTCGCTCGCTTTTTAGCGAGCGACCAGGGGTGTTCGCCCCCTGGACGGCGACTCCGTGCGACGGAGGGCGGGATTGGGCGCTTCGCGCTTTTTTTTATTTTTTTTGAGCCTGCGGCGCTTTTTTTATTTTTTATTTTTTGGCGCGGCGTTCCAGCACAAAGACGCAGCCGGGCGCAAAGAAATTCGGAAACAACCTCGCCGGCAACTCAAACCGCGTCCCGATCGGAATCTCCTTCACCACCGAAATCCCCATCTTGCGGCACAAATGCCGGAAATCCCGGATCGTCCCCAAGTGAATGTTCGGCGTGTCATACCAGTGATACGGTATCGCATCCGTCTCCGGCATCCGCCCCCTCCACAATAAACTCCAGCGGCACGGAAAATGCCCGAAATTGATGAAGCTCACCACCGCACACTTACCCACCCGGACAATCTCCCGCAACACCCGGTCCGGATGCCGCAGCTGCTGCATCGTCTGACTCAGCATCACCACATCAAAACTGCCGTCTTCGGCAAAATCCAACGGACTGTCCAAGTCCCCCTGTATCACCGCCACCCCGTTGGCCACACACCGCGCCACCATCGTCTGGTCAATCTCCAGACCGAGCTCGTCGATCTCTTTTTCATCCTTGAGCTGACGCAAAAAGTCGCCGTCACCGCAACCCAGGTCCAATACCCGTGATTGCGGCGCAATCAAACCGCTGACGATTTCCAGGTCGCGGCGTCTTCTTTCCTGTGCCGTCACTTTTTTCGCTTCTCCCTCTGATTGGCCAGAAAATCGCGGACCATCGGCCCCAAAGTGTCGATCTCCAGCAGAAAGGCGTCGTGGCCGTAGCATGACTCGATTTCACAAAAGGTGACCTTGCGCCGGTTCTGCAGCAGCGCGTTGACGATCGCCCGCGACTGCGAAGTCGGAAACAGCCAGTCGCTTGAGAACGAAACCACCAGGAACTCCGCCGCCGCCGGCTTCAGCGCCGCCGCCAGATTGCCGTCCGCATACGCGGCAAGGTCGAAGTAATCCATCGCCCGGGTGATGTAAAAGTAACTGTTGGCGTCAAACCGCTCGACAAACCGGCGGCCCTGATATTCAAGGTAACTCTCCACCGCGAAGTCGCGCTGGAAGTCGAACCCGTAATCCTCGTGCTCCTGAAGTTCGCGCCCGAACTTGCGGCTCATCGATTCGTCGCTCAAATAGGTGATGTGGGCCAGCATCCGCGCCGTCGCCAGCCCGCGGTCCGGCACCCGGTCCGGCTCATAATTGCCGTTGTCAAAATTGGGATCGTACTTGATCGCTTCGCGCCCCACCCAGTCAAAAGCGATGCTCTGACTCGACAACTGCGCCGTGGTCGCAATCGGAATCACACTCGAAACGCTCCCGGGATAGGTGATCGCCCACTCCAGCGCCTGCATCCCGCCCATCGAACCGCCGACCACCGCCAGCAGCTTGGGAATGCCGAGATGGTCGATCAGGCGTTTCTGCGCCCGCACCATGTCGCGGATGGTGATCACCGGAAATTCAAGGTTGTAACGCTTGCCGGTGGCCGGATTGATCGAGCGCGGCCCGGTCGAGCCGGAACAGCCGCCGATCACATTGGAGCAGATCACATAATAACGGTTGGTGTCGATCGGCTTGCCGGGGCCGACCATGTCGTCCCACCAGCCGGCCTTGCGGTCGTCGTGGCGGTAGCGGCCGCAGACGTGGGCGTCGCCGGATAGCGCGTGCATGATCAGGATCGCATTGTCTTTCTCCGGCGACAGCGTGCCGTAACACTCGTAGCGCAAGTTGACGTCGAAAAGTTTCCGGCCGCAGTCAAGCGCCAGCGCGTCCGCGTCGGTCGCACCGAAGCGGAAATCCTGCGGCAGGGCAAAAAGTTGTTCCGGGTTTTCTTCCATACAATAGCATCACCTCAAAGAGTATATAATATAACACCCGATCCCGATGATTGCAACGGAAGTTCGGTAAAAACCGGCAAGCGGTGGCCAGGACTCAGCGCTCGATCAGCCGCGCCACCCATTCCCCCGGCAGCGCCGCGCCGTCAAAAGTCGAACGCCGGTAATCGCGCTGGCGGTCGAAAAGCAGCGAAACTTCCCCCTCGACCCGGCTGATTTCGAGCCGCGCCACGCCCTCGGGAAGCGGAGTCTCGATCGCGACTTTTTCGATCCCGCCGTTGGCGGAAGTGAAGTCAAAGGCCACCCCGTTAAGCCGTCCCGCGCATCGCGCGCCGGGCCCGGCGGCAAACGAAAACTCGACCCGGCCGGCCGCCTGCGCCGCGGTGCGGGCAAAGCGTTTGACCGCGGTCGCCCCCGGCTTGAGCTCGACCCCGTCCCAGCCGCCGAAGGTGAACGGGCCGTGGTCGAGATGCAGCGTTTCACCGGACATCAACGGATAGACGATCCCTGCCGGACGAGCCCATCGCTGGATTTTCCCCTCGATATTTTCGCGGTAGAGGTCGTAGCCCGGAATCGCGATCAGAATCCCCGCCAACAGCGCCGGAACCGGGCCGCGGTAGAGCGCCTTGCGCCCGTGCCGCCGGTAAATCCGGTAGGCCTGATCGAGAAACACCCCGCCGAAAATCAGCGCCAGCGGTAGAATCGGCGCGCGGAAACGCGACAGAATATAAAAGAGCGCGGTCGCCCCCCAGTAAGTCAGCACCAGATAGTAGAGCAACGCCCAATTCGCCGACCGCCGCCGCCAGGCCCGCCCGGCCAGCGTCAGCATCCCCGCCAGCGCCAGCGGCAGCAGCACCGCACTGCGGCCCGGAAACAGCAGCCGCAGCAGCACACTGCTCTCGCCGTCGGTCTGCCCGTAGAGCGAGACGTTGTTGGGTATTTCCCGGCCGTCCCAGAACAAGAGGAGCTTACGGAACTGAAGTTCGATAAACGCCACCGGCTCGCGTCTCAGGAAATCGAGCATCTGGAGCGGCACCGGCCGCCCCGCGGCGGCCCGCGCCATGAAGTCGGCGTAGGTTGCCGGGTACTCCATCGGCCCGGCCGCGAGACCGGGGTTGCGTCCGCCCGCCGGGGCTTCGGGGGTATTGCCGAGCGCCAGCACCGCGTCGGCGGCGGTCGAGGGGCCGGTCAATTCGCCGCGAATCCGGCTGTTGCGGATGATGAAGGGAAGTTGCACCGCGTACGCCCCGGCAACCAGCAGCAGCAGCGCCGCCGCCGTCCGCCGGTTGGGAATGCCGCGCCGGCGCCATTGAAAACCGAGGAGGAACAACAGTCCGGGGAGGAACAGCAGCGCGTTGCCGCGATTGAGGATCGCCATCCCCAGCACCAGCCCGACGCCGAGCGCCGAGTACAGCGAAGGCCGCTTGAAGGTGCGGAGCGCGAGGTAAAACAGCAACGCCAGCAGAAAACTCTGGAGCGTCTCATTTTTGGCATACGGCGTATAGAGCAAGAGCGGCGTCGAAATCGCGGTCAGCGCCGCCGCAATCAATCCGGCGCGGTTGCTCCAGAGTTGCGCCGCCGCCAGCCCCGCCAGCGCCACGGTCAGCGCCCCCATCACCGACTGGGCGACGAAAATCACCGCCGGACCGTAGCCGAAAACCCCGCGCACGGCCGGCAGAAACACCGCGTAGTAGAACGGCTGGTAATAAAATTCGCCGCTGAACGCCCCCTCGAGAATCTCCTTTGACAACCGCAGGTAAGTGGCGAGGTCGCTCAGCTGCGACGGGAAGTTGACGCTGTTGCGCCCGCCGTTGGCGGCGGCAAGCTCCAGCGAGACGATCAGCCGCAGCACCAGCGCGATCCCGGTGATTCCCCACAGCCAAGGCAAAAAACGCCGCTTCGGCGCTTTGGCGGCGCGCGAAACGGCGTGATTTCGGTGACGGCTCATCGCGGTGACGCCCGCCTCAGACGGTCATCAATTCCTTTTCTTTGGCGGCGAGCTTCTTGTCGAGCTCGGCGATGTAGCGGTCGGTGAGCTTCTGGATATCTTCGGTCAGGCGCTTGAATTCGTCGTCGGTGATCAAGCTGTCCTTGTGGATCTTTTTGGCGGCGTCGTTGCCGTCGCGGCGGATGTTGCGGAGCGCCACTTTGGCTTCTTCACAATGCGCCTTGGCCTGTTTGGAGAGGGCCTGGCGGCGATCCTGGCTAAGCTCCGGAATCGGCAATTTCAGCAGACGGCCGTCGCTCATCGGAGTGATCCCGACGTTGGAGGCGAGAATCGCTTTTTCCACCGCGGTAACCGCGCTGGTATCCCACGGCTGAATCACCAGCAGCCGGGGCTCGGGCGTGGTGATGCCGGCCAGCTCCTTGAGCCGGGTCGGGGTGCCGTAATATTCGACCATGATGTTCTCGACCAGCGCCGGCGACGCTTTGCCGGTGCGGATGGCAATGAACTGATGCTGCAGCGCTTCTTCGGTTTTGAGCATGTGCTCTTCGAGTTTTTCCATGAGTTCGCTGGTGTTTTCCATAATGGCATCTCCCGTTTTGTTGGCGCCGTACGATTCCCGAAAACCGTTCCGGCGGCAGAGTCAAGCGTTAATCATTGCATTTCCGCCGCGTTCCCCCGTACGGCGTCGCCCAAAATGTAGCGCAACCTCACTTCATTTGCAAGCGCCGGAACCGATTTTTTTGCATCAATTGCCGGGATCGGGCGGGCTGTAATTCTTATCCCCGCCGTAACCGAGGAAGCGGCGGTAGACGTAAATCAGCGACAAAATGCTCCCCAGCGTCATGATCATCCCGAAAAGGAAGGTGTAACGGTAGTTGTTGCCGAGACGATCGAGGATCCAGCCGAAAAGCGGGCCGAAGAAAACGTTGGTGATCGCCAGAATCATCGCCAGCGCCGAGTTGAACTGGGCAAACAGCACCCGAGGGAAGAGCCGCGGCGCCAGCGACGCCCCGACCGTGAAGTAGCAGCCGGAAATCACCACATGCACCATCAGCGCCACGCCAAAGGTATTGCCGCTGTCAACAATCAGCCAGCCCAGCAGCATCGAGCCGAAATAGGCGATCTGCGCCCCGATCGACGCCCGCAAGGGATGCACCCGGTCGGCCAACGCGCCGAGAAAATAACTCAGGGCAAAGGAAATGCCGTAGGTGTAGGCGATCAGCCGGCCGTAAAGAGCCATGTCCATATTGATGCTCTTGGCGTAGAAGATCGAAAACATGTTGAACGGCGCCGCCGCCATCTGCGAAAGCACCAGCGCGACGATCACCCAGCGGTAGTAATCGCTCGAAAAACACTGCCGGAAATAGGTCAGGATGGGGCCGAAAATTTTCCCCGCGCCGGGCTGGGCGACCACTTTTTCGACCGGGGGATACTGGCCTTCCTTGACTTTCCAACACATGCACGCGAGACCGATTCCGTAGAAGATGCCGACCCCGACAAAGATATAGAGCGAATGCTTCTCCACCTCGCCCATCAGGAAATAATTGAAGAGCATCCCGGCCAGGAGACTCAGCGCCCGGAACATCCCGAAGAACCGCCCGAGAAGTTCGGCTGGCACCACGTCATTAATCAACGCGCCGCTCAGCGACCCCGCCAGCGTGGTGCCGAAGTCGAGGATCACCCAGGATATGCCGAAAAAAATCAATTTGCCGAGATGTGGATCAATATCGGCCGCGCCGGCGATCCAATTGCCGAGCATCGGGGTAAAGCCGAGGCCGATCAGGCCGGTCACCACAAACGGGGTGGTGAAGATCAAAAACGGAATGCGCCGCCCGAGTTTCCCGCGGTGGCGGTCGGAAATGTAGCTGATGATCGGACAGAGGAAAATATTGGTGAAATTCGGAAAAGCGATGCAGATCAAAGAATAGATGAAATCGGAATATCCGAAACTGCGGAACAGCAGCGTGGCGGCTGGACCGACCGCGCGGTCCTTCATCGCCCAGGTGAAGTCTCCCCAGAGCAGCCAGCAGAAGAGAATGATCAGCCCGGCTTTGGTATAGACCAGCGTTCCCCTGGTCCAGGTTTTCTCGGCTGCGGCGGTGGAATGAACCGATTGTTCTTCCATTGACAGACCTCCTCTTGGTTGGGTATTTTGAGCTCAATCAGGATGATTTGTGTCAATTCAAACCGGAGCCGCGATCCGTACCGCGTCCGGCCCAGCAGACATTCCGACCTCAAACCGGAACATCCGCCCGCCCGGCGGCAACGATGTCATAGGATCGGGCGGGTCGTGGCAAGTTACACCGAAAAACGGGGGTTTGCAAGTTCTCTTGCCGCCAATTTTCGGTTTTTCTTCGGAATGGTCGCCGGAGGCCGTAAAAAAAGGACTCCGGCGGCAAGCTTCAATTGCCGGGATCGGGCGGACAATAATTCTTGTCCCCGCCGTAGCCGAGGAAGCGGCGATAGATGTAGATGAGCGAGAGAATGCTCCCCACGGTCATGATGATCCCGAAAAGGAAGGTGTAACGGTAGTTGTGGCCCAGCCGGTCGAGAATCCAGCCGAAGAGCGGCCCCAGAATCACGTTGGTGACCGCGAGAATCATTGCCAGCGCCGAGTTGAACTGGGCGAACAGCACCCGCGGGAAAAGCCGCGGCGCGAGCGACGCCGACGCGGTGAAGTAACAGCCCGAAATCACCACGTGAACCATCAGCGCCACCCCGAAGGTGCCGCTGCTGTCGACGATCAGCCAGCCCAGCACCATTGAGCCCAGATAGGCGATCTGCGCCGCGATCGACGCCCGCAACGGGTGGATCCGGTCGGCCAGCGCGCCGAGGAAATAACTCAGGACAAAGGAAATCCCGTAGGTGTAGGCGATCAGTTCGCCGTAGCGGTCCATGCTCATATTGATGCTCTTGGCGTAGAAGATCGAGAACATGTTGAACGGCGCCGCCGCCATCTGCGAGAGCACCAGTGCGACGATCACCCAGCGGTAGTAGTCGCTGGAGAAACACTGCCGGAAATAGGTAAAAATCGGTCCGAAGATTCTCGCCGCGCCGACCTGCGCGACCACCTTTTCGACCGGGGGATACTGGCCTTCCTTGACCTTCCAGCACATGCAGACGAGGCCGATGCCGTAGAAAATGCCGACGCCGACGAAAATATAGAGCGAGTGCGACTCGACCTTACCCATCAGACAGTAGTTGAAGATCATCCCGGCCAGCAGGCTCAGCGCCCGGAACAGGCCGAAGAAACGGCCGAGGAGTTCGGCCGGCACCACGTCATTGATCAGCGCCCCGCTGAGCGAGCCCGCAAGAATGGTCCCGAAGTCGAGGATCACCCAGAAAATACTGAAGAAAATCAATTTCCCGATGCGCGGATCGAGCGCTTCCGGTCCGCCCATCGCGCCGGACAGCCATTCCCCCAGCATCGGGGTGAAGCCGAGCCCGATCAGCCCGACCACCACAAAGGGGGTGGTGAAAATCAGAAACGGAATGCGCCGCCCGAGCCGGCTCCGGTGGCGATCGGAAATGTAGCTGATGACGGGACAGAGAAAAATACTCGCGAAACTCGGAAAGGCGATGCAGATCAGCGAATAGACGAAATCCGAAAATCCGAAACTGCGGAAGAGCAAGGTGGCGGCGGGACCGACCGCGCGGTCCTTCATCGCCCAGGTGAAGTCGCCCCAGAGCAGCCAGCAGAACAAAATCACCAGCCCGGCGCCGGTGTAGGTCAAAGTCCCCCGGGTCCAGGTTTTCACCGGCGGCTCGGTCTGAGCCGGATCGTTTTCCATTTCCTCTTCCTCCTTTTGGATGTCAAAAAAAATTGCATCAAGCGCCCGTCGCGGGCTCTCATCGGGGTTCAGGCAGCGGTGTCGCAGATGGGGATCTGCCGGAAACTACTGGCGTTTCCGGCAAAAAAAAAGACCGGCCGGCGCGGTCGGCGGCGGGGATTTCCCGCCCGGCCGGGGCGCCTGGCGGAATTGCGGCGTCGTTGGATGGACAGCCGACACCATACATCCGGAATCGTTTTTTTTCAAGCCGGAATTGGCATATCGGGATGATTTTTCAGCTTTGATTCGGGGAAAATTCAGAACGCGCGGCGGGCTTTGCCGGAGGTCGCGGTACGGTCTACCTCCTGCATCACCGCGCGAATTCCGGGGTCGGTTTTGAACAGCCGGTCGCGAACCGGAAGATCGGATTTCGGGTTGTAATAAGCCACCAGATCGACAAGGGCGGGATCGTATTCCTTTTCGGTTTCGAGGAAGACGAATTCCTCCGGGCGCTTGTTGCCGAGCAGATTGATCACCAGTTTCATCTGGACAATCAGTTTGGAGTTGGGCAAATACAAATAAGTCGGCTTGCTCCCCTCCCCGCATTCGACCGGATTGCGTTCGCCGACGTTGATCACCTTTTTCGAATTGGCGGCGGCGAGCGCCATTTTGCCCGCCGCGGCCGAAATCCGGCGCGACAGGAGATAAATCGGCACCTTGAGCTTGAGTGAATTCGGCGAAACCCGGATCAGCCACTTGGTTGCAACAATGCCGAATTTTTCATTGTCGAGCACGCCGATTTTGCGGGTTTCGAGTTTTCCCGGGAACAGGCGGTCGGTTTCGGGCGAACTCTTGAAGGCGAGCCGGAATTCGACTTCGCAGGAATCCCGGATCAGGGCGCCCAATAGTTTCATCCAGACATCATCACCGCCGCCGGGATTGTCGCGGATATCGATCACCGCCGCCCGTAAGCCGGATAGGTTCGACAGCTGCTGGAGGCGGTCAAGATAAAATTTGTCGTCCTGCATCGTCGGCATCCGGATGTACAAAATGCCCTCTTCCTCAAAATAAGTCACCGTCCGGCCCGCCTCGCGCGGCGGCAATTCAATATTTTTGGCGGTGAAGGCATTGGGGTCAACGGTAAATTCGACCGTATCACCGCGCCGACCGAGCAATCGGAACGTCAGTTTGTCGACCCCGTCGCGGCACAGCAGGAGCTGCGGCGACTCCTCATACAGTTCGCTGGACGGAATGCCGAAAAAGAGTTTCTTGTCGCGGTCGAACATGAACATCCGGGGCTGGTTGGCGCGAATGAGCTCGAGCGGTTTGCGGTCGTTGACCGCCAGCAGCTTCATCCCGCTCTCGTAGGATTTGCCTTCCCAGTTGAACGGATGCTTGGTATAATAATCGCCGTGCCAGTAAAAAAACGGCGGGCCGGGAAACTGGGGATCGGTCCGTTCTTTGAGTTCGCTGCGATATTCGCGGTGGATGCGGCCGATCTCGGGATCGACCTGTCCGAAGACCCCGCGGGCGCGCTCGCCATGCGGCACCGTCGCCCCGGCGCTGATGTCGATCCAGTTAATCGGTCCATCGCTCCAAGATAACCCGAGGTTGCCGCAGTGACAGGCCAGGATTGTTTCTTTCATCAAAGCGGCGAACTCAGCCGGGGTTTCCTTGCCGGTGATCCGGCCGCGGTACGACTGGAGGGTTTTGATGATGTCGACGTTGTAGACCTTGCGATTGACGGTGAGCCGGGGGGAGTTGCGCTGCATGAAGTCGATCAGGATATCGAAGTCGCGCTCCATCGCCTGACGCGGATCGCCCGGCCACTCGAATGCCGGACAAGCGAGACAACTCCCCAGGACGATCGCCGCCGCCAGCCGTTTCGAGCGCGAAAACATATTGCCCTCCTTTTTTTTCGATGAATGTACCGCCGCATGATGGAGCTGTCAAATCGCCGGAGTGAAAATTCGATAATTTTCAGGCTGATTCCATTGAAAACTCCGGCAAGTGAATTTATAGTTTAATCAATCCATATTTGAAAGGACGGAACGATGAAACACCTTTTCCGGTACGGCTTGCTGTTGCTCTGCTGCGTTCTTCAGGGTGCCCCGCTCGACGAGCCGCTGCCGGACATCGCCGCCCTCCACCGCGCCTTTCAGGCCGATCCTGACAAAAACGGAGCGGCGTGGGAAAAGGGGATGCAACGCCTCAACGACCGGATCGAACGCCAGATTTTTCAAGTCGATGAAACCTACCGCAAGTTGAAAACTCAGGTCGACGCCGCGCAGCAGGCTCTCAATGCCGCCCAAAAAGCGACGGCGGCCGATCCGGCGGTTTTGGATTTGCTCGGCAAATTGCAGCAAGCCGGGGCGGAACTGAAAAAACTCTCGCCGGATGACGGACGGGCGCGCGAACTTGAGCTCAAGCGCCGGCAATGCAAGAGCCTGATCCGGCAACTTCGCTTCAAGATCGCCGCGGATCCCAAAGTCAAAGCCGCCGCCAAACAGCTTGACGAGGCCCAAAACGCCCTCGGCGAACGCTCGCGCCTCCTGATCGATCGCTCCGCCCTGCCGGTGGCCAAGGTATTCCGCGACGCCGTCGCCCTGTCGGAGAGCTCGGAAAAGCAAAGCAATGTCCGTTTCGCCGGTTGCTATCAGGCGGTCGGCAATCCGTTCAAGGATCTCTACCGGGACGTCCCCAAGGAAAAATCGCGCGAGCTTCCCGCCGAAGGCTTCGATGTTTTTCTGCGCAACGCGCTCCAACGCGAAAATCCCGACGCCGATCCTGAAAAGCTGGAAAATTACGTCAAATTACGCAGCCGCCAACTTTCGAAATTGCCAGACCTCGGTCCTGCCGCCCTCGAAGCCGGCAAAACGCCGCTTGACGAGGTGGTCAATGCGCTGAGCGCTCTTCACGCCGACACCGCCAAGGAGGGACAAGTCGTCCAGCGGATGCGGATGGCGGCGATCAAAATGCCCTCGCCCTCCTTTTCCCGGATGGAAACCATGCGGCTGGTCGCCGACATCACCACCGACAAGCAGGCGCGTAAAAACCGCCGGAACACCACCAAAAACGAGATCGTGAAACTGATCATCGCCGGCAAAGTCGATGCCGCATCGGCGCCGTTCGTCTACAATATTTACGGGCACCTGGCTTCGGACGAGGACTGGACCAGACTTGACACCGAAAGCGCCGGGGTCGAACTTGACCCCTGGTTGCGCCAGATGATCACCGGACGCGCCGCCATCGTCCGGGCCTGGGATGAGCGCGGCGACGGTTACGCTTATACCGTCAAAACCGACGGGTGGCAGGGTTTCGGACAGCAGCTTGACAAAGCCCGGGCCGCATTTTATCAGGCGTTGAAGCTGCGCCCCGAACTGGCGCAGCCGCATCTCCGGCTGATCAGCGTCGAAATGGGCGCCGGCACCGTCGAAAAAAGAATTGAAGCATTCAAAAACCTGCTCAAAGTCGATCCGACCAATGATGCCGGACATGAAAACATCGCCTGGGGACTCTTGCCCCGCTGGGGCGGGTCGCACGAGTTGGTCCTTCAGCTCGGCGACGCCGCGCTGGAGTATCCGTATTACGACACTTTGATTCCGGCGTTCGGCTTCGACATGATGGGCCGGGTGGTTCGCGACTATCCGGATTTCCGTTGGAAAAACGTCTATTTGCGCGAGGGCATCATCGACAAAGGCGACCGGCTGTATTCCGAGCGGCTCAATGCCGCCAAATATCCGGAAAGCGAAAGATACGGACTTTATCACCGCGCCCTTTTTGAAATGGCGACACTGCGTTACGATCAGGCGGCGGAGACGGTCAAGAAGCTCGGCGGCGAAAAAGCCTTCAGCGAGGCGGGGGAAAAGTGTTACTGGCGGGGTATCGGCACCACCGACTGGTATCCGCGCATTCCATCCTTTGACGACCATGCGCCGATCCTGCTCCGGCTTTTCACCGGCAAGCATGCAGCGGAACTGCGGAGTCTGGAAAAACGGTACCTCGACGGCGAATCCGACGCGGTGCTCAATGAACTGGCGAAACTGATCGCCGAGGGTGGCTTCAGCCCGGAAGAAAAAGACGTGCTGATTGATCTCTTCGGCCGCTGGAGCATGGATATCGGACCGGATGAGTATCGTGAATGCGACGGCAAAATCATGAACGCTTTTCAGGCGGCCGGCAGCGAAGGGTACTCGGACGTGCTCAAACAGATGCTCGCGATGGGTTACAACTTCAGTCAAAACGAGCTTTATCCCGGGGAAACCGCAATTTTGATCGCCGGCAAAGGCACTGATCCGGAGTTGCTCGATATTCTGAAAAAAGCGGGCGACCCCCTCAACCGGCCCGAACCCGAGCATGGCCGCACGCCGATGCATGTCGCCGCGATCAAACCCAATGCGATCATGGTCAAAAAGCTGCTCGAACTCGGAGTTTCGCCGAATGATCCCGACCGCGAAAATCACACCCCGCTGCAAATGACCGCGTCCTGGTACGGGGTCGAAGCGACCGGAATCCTGCTCGAAGCCGGCGCCGATCCGGACCTTCGCGACAACGACGGCGAAACCGCGCTGATGTTCGCGATCCAGCAGAATGCGCCGCGTTCGATCTGGGGACCGCTGATCGCCAAAACCAAAAACATCGATATCGCCAACAACGGCGGCGCCACCGCGCTTCATTTCGCCGCCCGTTACGCCAAAGATCCGGCGGTAGTGGTCGCCCTGCTGAAAGCCGGGGCCGATCCCAAAAAAGTTGACAACGCGAAACAGACCCCGGCCGCCATCGCCCGTGCGAGCGGCAGGAGTGACCTGGTTCAATTGCTGGAAGTGAAATAACCCCCCGCCGGGGACAAGCCGGCGGATGATTTGAAAGAAGGAAAAAAATTATGATCAAACCGGGCGACCGGCTTCATTTCGTCGGCATCGGCGGAATCGGCATGAGCGGATTGGCACAGATGTGCCGGGCGGCGGGCTGCCGCGTTACGGGAAGCGACCGCGGGAGTCACCTCCCCGAGAACCGCCGGATTCTCGACAAACTCGAATTGCAGGACATCACCATTTACCCGCAGGACGGTTCGTTCGCGGCGGCGGGTCCGGTCGATTTTCTGGTCTATTCGACCGCGGTGGAGGAGGGCAACCCCGACTTCACGGCGGCTCCGGACACCCCCCGGCTTCACCGCTCGATCGCGCTGGCGCAGGCGATCAAGCTGGAGAACGCGGCGAATACGGTGGCGGTGACGGGAAGTTGCGGCAAGAGCACGGTGACGGCGTACCTCGCCGAAGCGCTGGTCAATCTGGGCGAGGATCCGGCCTGCCTCAACGGGGCGCTGGTCAATCGTTTCGCGCACGGCCGTTTCGCCGGCAACTACCGGACCGGGAGCGGGCGTTACTTCGTATTTGAAGCCGACGAGAGCGACAAGAGCCTGGTCAATTACGAGCCCGACTACGCGATCGTGCTCAACATTGCGACCGACCATTATCCCAAGGAGGAGCTGGCGCGGGTGTTCGCCGAATTTCTGAACAAAGTCCGCAAGGGCGCAGTGCTGGAGCGCGAAGTGTACGACGCGGTGAAACCGATGCTCAAAAGCGACTTGAAAGTCGTGGTCTTTGAGTCGAAAGTCGGGGGCAGAGGCGATTATGCGGTGGACAGTTACCGGCGGGTCACGATGACCGATGCGATTTACGTATCCGGCCGGCGGGCGGCGCTGGCGCCGTCGGGGGACCGGGTGGCGAGCGACGCCGACGGGGCGAACAACCTGATGCGGATTTACGGGATGAGTCACGAGGACTGCCGGATTGAGAGCAACGTGCCGCTGGCGGTATTTACCAACGGGGCGTCGGTGATTCTGCCGCAGCCGGGGATGCACATGGCGCTCAATGCGCTGGCGATTTCGGCGATGCTGGAGATGCTGGGGTTTGAGCGGGGTGCGGCGTGCGGGAGTCTGGAACGGTTCGGCGGGGTGTGGCGGCGGTTCGACTTTCACGGCCTGACTGCGGCGGGGGCCAAGGTGTACGACGATTATGCCCACAATCCGGAGAAGATCGCGTCGGCGTTGCGGGCGGGTCAGGAGGTATCGGACGGGGCGGTTTATGCGGTGTTTCAGCCGCACGGGTACGGGCCGCTGGGATTTATGCGGGACGAGTTGTACGAGGAGTTGCGCAAGACGTTGCGGCGGAATGATGTATTCATCATGCTCGAGCCGTATTATGCGGGCGGGACGAGTTCGTTCAAGCCGACGTCGGCGGAGGTGGCGGCAGAGTATCGGGAGCGGGATACCAAGGGGACGATTCTTCACTTTCCGGACCGGGAGACGCTGACGGATTATCTGTTGTTGAAGCCAAAGGCGGGTGAGGTGGTGATGATTATGGGGGCGCGCGACAATTCGCTCTCCGACTTCGCCGCCTCGCTGACGAAAAAATAAAAAAAAGAAAAAACATAAAAAAAACGCCGTCAGGCGGAATCCCGCCCCCCGTCGTACGGGGTCGCCGTCCAGGGGGCGAACACCCCTGGTCG
>CAZRFG010000006.1:0-31275 GCA_964599205.1 uncultured Victivallaceae bacterium | reverse complement strand
GCGCTGCAGAGCAATCTGCCGACCGCTTCGGCGGTGCGTTACGCCGAAGCGCTTTTCGACGGCGGCCGGAAAAACGAAATCCTGGAGCTCGCCAAGGCGTTTCAACGCGGCAGCAAGGAAATTCTGCGGGTCGGCAACTACCTCGAAGCAATGACCGCTTATTTGAGCAAAGATCACCACACCGCCGCCGCCAAGCTGAAAACGCTGGACAACAGCTTCCATTCGCCGACCGCGCTGATGCTGATGCTCGACACCGGCATCCGTACCGACGACGCGGCGATGGTCGCCGTGGTCTTGCGCGAGATGCGCAATATGCCGAAATTCCGGGAGCGGATAGAGGACATCGGGCAGTCGGTGATGCCGATGCTGGCCCGGCTGTATACCAGCCGCCGGATCGCCGAAGCCGCGCCGGTCGCCGAGCTCCTCTATTCGCAGCGCAATCCCGATCTCCTGCTGACCCGGATCCGCTTGCTCAACCGGGCCGAAACCGGCATGCTGGGCTATGACGACGTGGCGTTTGCGCTCGAAAAATTCCCCTCCGACCCGGTGATCCTCAGCATCGCCGCCCGCCGGGCGCTGCAGAACGGCGACTTCAAAGAGATGCTCGACCTCACCCGCCGCAACCAGGCCGGTGGCAATCACGAGCTCGAGACCAACCTTCAGGAGGTCACCGCGCTGGAGAATCTCGGGCGGATCGATGAAGCCGCGGCGAAACTCGCCGCCCTCCGCGCCGCCGCCCCGGATCAGACCGAACTTTTCAAGCGCCAGCTCAGTTTCGCGATCCGTCGCGACCGGCAGGATCTTTTGCAAGCGCTCTACCGGGAGGCGGCCGGAAGTCCGCAAGCGCCGATCCGCGAACTCGCCTTCCTGCCCGAGGCCGAGCTGGATTTCCGGGCCGGCAAGACCAAAGAGGCGGTCGCCTTGCTGACCGCCCGGCCGGCGACCGAACTGCTCAAGCCGGCCGATCCGGAAAACTGGGAGCTGCTGTATTTGATCGCGCTCCGACTCGGCAGCGCGGATGCGATCGATCCGGCGGTGGCGATCTATGAGAAACTCAAGAGCGTGCTCCCCGATCCGTCGATGGCCCGGCTGAATTTGTCCGAACTCTACGCCGCCCGCGGCCGCAAGGCCGAAGCGCTGTCCGAAGCCCAGGACGTCTGGATGCGCAATCATGCGCTCCCCGCCGCCCGCGAAGCGTACGCGATGCGCCTCGTCGAAAACGATAAATACGAGGATGCGCTGCCGATCTTCCGCGAATTCTACCGCCAGCGCCGGGAAACCCCGCGCCTCGCCGAAGCGCGCAAAACCACGCTGAAAAAATTGATCCCCGCCGCCTTCGCCGCCGGAAAACTCGACAACTGCGAAGAATATTGCGCCGAATTGCTCCGGGACGACCCCGCCAACCCGATTGCACTTGAATTTCGCAAAAAGATCACTATAGTTAGAAAAAACAAAGGTTGATATGTTTGAAAAATACCTGCAAACCGCCGCCATCGCGCTGCGCCGCAATCCGGCCATCGCCGGAGCGCTGCTGCTGGGGTGCCTGACCGGCATCGTCCAGGCGGTCAAGGTGAACTCCGGCGAATGGGACTCTCCGGCGGCGCTGATGCTGCTGGCGCTGAGCTCCGTCGCGATGATGCTGCCGCACCTCGACCGCCCGCTGCCGGGCCGGCCCCGGGCCGGATGGTGCGTACTGGCGTTGTCGGTGGCGCTGCTCTATTTCAGCATGCTCCACCAGTCGGAAGTCGGCAAAAACAGCGCGCTGCTGCTGATTCTGGCCGGGATCGTCCTCTTCACCGGCGGCTGGAGTTGCGCGGCGCGGAGTTTGTGGCCGCTCGCGGCAAGTCTCCTCCTGCTGCCCTTTCAGGAAAACTGGACGCTGTTCTGCAGTTATCCGCTGCGGCTGATTTCGACCATTCTTTCGGTTTCGCTCTTCGACCTCTGCGGAGTTGCGATCAGCGCCGAATTGACCACCATCCGCCTCGGCCAGGCCGAAATTGCGATCACCGACGCCTGCAGCGGCATCTCGCAGCTCGGGGTGCTGCTGTTTTTCGCATATATTCTAAGCCTCACGCTGCGCTGCCGTCCGGGGGCCAAACTGCTCTGGATTCTTTTCATATTGCCGATCGTGATCATCGCCAATACGGTGCGGCTGGTCATCACCATCGGGCTCTTCCTGATCATCGGGGAACAGGCGTTCGCCAACACCTTGCATATTCTGCTCGGATATTTCTTCGTCGTGCTGTCAATCCTGCTGCTCTGGTGGAGCCGCCGGCTGATCCCGGCCCCCGAGGAGGAAGAAGTCCAATCATGAAAAGACAGACCGAACATCTGCTGGTGATCGCCGGCTTCCTGCCGCTGCTCTTCAAACTGCCTTATATGCTCAACGCCTGGCTGACCTCGCCGATGGATCGTTACGACGCGATTTTCATCGTGCTCTTTGCGCTCTCCGCCGGCGCCGCGCTGAGCCGGATGCCGGAATCCGGCCGCCGCTTCACCGTTTTTTTCAGCGCGGTGATGATCATCGGCGGCGCCGCTTTCGGACTCGGCTTGCTCAAACAGATCAACGCCCTGTCGATCGTCGGCGGAATCTTCTTCGCCTGGGGGACTTTCGGCCTGATCCGGGGCTGGAACGGCGCATATCACCTGACGCCGTCGTTCGGACTGCTGCTCCTGAGTTGCACCAGCAGCACCTATGTCATGGCCTTTTTGACCGGCTGCAACGGTCTCGCCGTCAAGATCGTGATTGCGGTGATCCTGCTCGGCTGGCAGAGCGTCAACATCGTGCTCTGCAAGACGCCGTCGATCAACCATGTGCTGTTCGGCGCGACGGCCGCGCTGCTGATCATGCTGTACGCCGCGGGCGGCGGCCGTTATGAAACCTTTGCGCCGTTCCTGCCCGGGGTGGAGGAGCTCCGGTGCGGCGAATTTCTCGGCAAAATCGAGGAACCCTCCGAGGAAGACTACCGCTTTTTCGGCAAAAGCCGGATCGAACGCCGCTTCTTCGCCGGCGACGAAAATGAACGCCAGATACACCTCCTGATGGTCGGCAACTTCGAAAGCGTCCACAATATCCATCCGGCGGGTCACTGCATGCGGACCCGCGGCTTCGATGTGATTTCCGAAAAACTCCACCTCGCCGAGCTCGCTTCCGGCAAACTCCAGGTCACCGAAATCGTCGCCGAAAACGGCGGCTCAAAGGCGCTGTTCTGGGTCTGGTACAGCAACCCGGAATACTCCTCCGGCAGCTTCCTCTTTTTCCGCAGCCACTACCTTGCCGACCGGCAATGGCAGACCTATCAGGTGGCCGCGCCGATCGTCGACGGCAACATCGAGGGTGCGCGCCGAACCCTGACTGATTTTCTCAACGCCATGAGCCGCAAATAGACAACGCCATAGCCCCCGGATTCGGATCACATGAAGAGATTTCTGTATGCACCGCGAATTTTGTTTCTCGCGCTCTGGCTGCCGCTGATCCTGACCGCCCGCGCTGACGAAGGTGCGGAAAAGAGGATCCTCTTCATCACCTCCTACTCGATGTCCTATACCTGGACCAAGGATGTCACCACCGGTTTCTGCAATGCCTTTCCGGCCGAGTTCGGGAAGCTGCAGATCGAGGTTTTTGAGCTCGGAATGCTCCACTATACCGGCGCCTCCGCCGACGCCGTGCCGCAGCGGCTGCTCGACCGGCTCCGCAACGGCCATTTCCAATTGATCGTCGCCATCGACCAGCCCGCGCTGGAGATGCTCAAGCGTCACCGGGAGGAACTCCCCCAGGGCGTTCCGCTGCTGTTCTGCGGCGGCATCCATCCCGACGACGTCCGGGACTTTCCCCACAACCGCAAGTTCAGCGTGCTGCGCGCCACCAATGTCGAGGAGAACCTCAAGCTCGCCATCAAGCTCCGGCCGCAAACCCGCGAAGCGGTGATCATCACCGCCGCCGGGGCCGAGGGCGAAGCGATCCGCCGCCGGATCGGCGCGATCCGCAATCCCCCCTGCAAACTGACCTCGATCGACGGCACCGGTCAATCCACCGCGGCGATGCTGGACCGGGTCGCGGCGCTCAATTCCGATGCGATCATCCTCTTTTTTGACTGGCAGAGCGCCGGAAGCGAAGGATACCAGACCCCGACCACGATCATCCGCTGGATCACCGAAAAGAGCCCGGTTCCGGTCTTTGTGGTCACCGATTCCTACCTCAACAACGCCGGCCTGACCGGCGGCGTGGTCACCGTCGGCAAAACCCACGGCCGCGACGCCGCCAAACTCGCCCGGGCCATTCTCGAAGGCCAAGCCGAACCCGGCGGGGACCCGCTCTTCACCGAGCCGACGGTGAGTTTCAACTATCCGGCCTTTGTCCGTCACGGACTGCCGGAAGCCAATCTCCCCGGTCGAATCTTCATCAACCGTCCGCCGGGCTGGCTGGAAGCCAACCGGATCAATGTCGCCGGCGCCGCCGCGCTGCTGCTGATCCTCGGCGGCTGGGCGCTGTTCTATCTGCGCGACCGCAATCGCAATCTGCGGTTTCAGGCGATCTATGCGGCGCTGCCGCAGCGGGTGGTGGTGATCAACCGCAAAGGACGGATTCTTTTCAACCACATTGAGCCGCACCTTTTCGGCCGGCGCGGACTCGTCACGCTGCCGGATCAGCTCAATGACCAATTCAAGGGAGTGATCGAGCGGGTGTTCGCCGACGGCAAGTCCGAAACCGTCGAATACGTTTTCGGCGAGGAAATCCGCAGCGCCTTTTTTTCGCGCCTGCCGAAACCGGTCTTCGGCGAGGAAACGGTGATGTGGGTGTCGACCGACATCACCGAACTTGCCCGGTCGCGCAAGAAAATCGCCGAAGACGCCGAATACTTCCGAACCACCCTCGAATCGATCGGCGACGGAGTGATCGTCACCGACGCCGACCGGATCGTCACCATCTGCAACCCGGTCGCCGCCCGCTACATCGGCTATCCCGGCAACGAGGCGGTCGGCCAACCCCTGGACGCGGTCTTCCGTATCGTCAGCTACCGCGACGACTCGCCGGTGGCTTCGCCGGTGGCCAAAGCGATTGCGACCGATTCGATCGTCGAGCTCGCCAACCACACCGACCTGATTTCCCGCGACGGCAGCCGCTATCATATCGCCGACAGCGCGGCGCCGCTCCACGACAAGGCCGGCACGATCATCGGGGCGGTGCTGGTGTTCCGCGACGTCACCGAGGAGTATGACAACCGCGACCGGCTCCAGATGACCCACGATTTGCTCCGGAACGCCTCGCAACTGGCCAATATCGACTACTTCCACTACGACTTCAAAAATCAGGTTTCGCTGACCCCGGAAAACCGGAGCTGGCCACGGCGCGACGGGCGGCCGGTTCCGGCCGCGGAATGGGTCTACCCGCCCGACCTGGCCAGGTATGAAGCGGAATGGACCGCTCTGCGCGAGGGGCGCAAAGATTTTTTGCAACTCTCCTTCCGGGCCAGCGACGGCGGCAAAATCCGCTACTTCAGCTTGTGCGCCCAGGCGTTTAAGGACGGCGACGGGACGGTGCGGCCGCAGCAGTTCTTCGGCGTGATCCAGGAGGTCACCGACATTCAGAACACCCTCAATGAATGCCGCGACGCCAACAGTCTGCTCAATGTGATCCTGGCCAACTTCCCCAATCCGATCCAGATCAAAAACTTCTCCGACAATTTGCGGTTCCTGCTGGTCAATCCGGGCTTTGCCCGGTTCTTCGGCAAAACGCCGGAGGAGATCGTCGGCAAAACCGACTTCGACCTCTACCCGAGCGCCGCGGACGCGCAGAGTTTCCGCGACGATGACCTCAAGGCCGCCGCCACCGGCGAAGTCCTCCGCTTCGAGGACCGTTTCTGCGACGTCGAAGACCAGACCCACGACCTGATCACCAGCAAAACCGCGGTCACCCGTTCCGACGGCACCCGGCTCCTGGTGGCGATCAGCACCGACGTGACCGAGCTGCGCAAGCAGCAGCGCCAGCTCGACCGCCACAACCAGATGCTGACCCGTTATCTGCTTCAAGACCGGATCGTCAATGAATGTCTGGAAACCTTGGTGCTCAACATCGACTTCGAAACCACCCTCGGCGAGATCATCCCGCACCTCGGCCGGGAGCTCGGCGTCTGCTGCTGCGCGCTGTACCGCTTCGAAAAGGCCGAACGGCGGCTGCTCTGCATCCGCAAGTGGACCACCCTCTCCCCGGAGGAAGACGTCGGGTTCCTCGAAGTCATCGACAACCACAATTGTCCCGCCTGTTTCAGTGTGCTGTGCAACTTCGGCGAACTCTCCGGACGCAAAGACAGCCCGGGCAACGATCCCGAAACCCGCGAGACCAATGCCTATCTCGCGCAGCGCAATGCGCAGAATTTCACCAGCGTCCCGATCCGTTTTCAGGGCGAGTACTGGGGCAACGTCTATATGGAGTTCGACGACGAAATCGACTTCGACGAGGCCGAGATGCGGATGGTCCGCTCGACCGCCCGGATCATCGAAATCCTGCTCGAACGCGAACAAATCCAGAGCCAGCTGGTCCGCAGCGAAGCCGAAAAGAACATGATCTGGGAAATGCTGACCATCCCGCTCCTGCTGACCGACCTCGAGCACAAAGTGATCCGGGTCAACCCGGCAATGGAACGGCTGATCGGCAAAACCACCGCCGAAATCGTCGGACAGCCGTGCTTCAAAAGCGTCTGTCTCAAAAACTGCCTCAAGGAGGCCTGCCCGGTCCGCCTGATCGCCGGAGACGGCAAGGCCAAGCAGGTCGAACGGCGCTTGTACGGCCGGGATTTCAACGTCACCGCGCTGCCGGTGTTTGAAAACGGCAAAGTGGTCAATATTCTCCAGATCTTCATCGACGTCACCGAAATCAACGAAAACCGGCGGCAGATGCTCCAGGCGATCGAGGCGGCACAGGCGGCCAACCGGGCCAAGAGCACCTTCCTCGCCACCATGAGCCACGAAATCCGCACCCCGCTCAACGCGGTGATCGGCTACAGTGAACTGCTCAAAAACGGCAACTTGACCCCGGATGAAAGTTGTGAATATCTGCAGTCGATCAATTTCGCCGGCAACGCGCTGCTTCAGTTGATCAACGATATCCTCGACCTCTCCAAACTCGAAGCGGGCCGGATGCTGCTGCCGACCGCCCCGAGCGACGTCGCCGAACTCGCCCGCGAACTGATGTCGATTTTCAACCATCGCGCCCGCGAAAAAAATATCGTGCTGACCGTCGATTGCCCGGAATCGCTGCCGCTTTTGGAGCTCAACGTCCAGCGCCTGCGGCAGGTGCTGCTCAATTTGCTCGGCAACTCGATCAAGTTCACCTCCGAAGGACGGGTCGGCGTGGAGATCGACTTCCGCCGGGAAAGCGCCGACAGCGGCACGCTGACCGTCAAAATCAGCGACACCGGCGTCGGCATCGCGCCGGAGTACCACGACCGGATTTTCGATCCCTTCATCCAGCAAAATCATGTGCGCGGCAACCAGGATGGCACCGGCCTCGGGCTCGGCATCTCCAAGCGGCTGGTCGAGCACATGCACGGCACCCTCCATTTCGAGAGCGCGGTCGGCGCCGGCACCGTATTCACCGTCACGCTGCCCGGCATCCGCTTCAAAGAACGCGCGCCGGACGCCCCCGGACCGGCGGCGGAGCAGTCGGCCGCGCCGGTGCCCGCCCCGGTGCATTCGGTTTTGATCGTCGACGATGTGCCGATCAATGTCAGGATGCTTCAGGCGATGCTGAGCAAGCTGAAATTGGAGGTCAGGTCCGCCGACTCGGCGAAAGAGGCGCTGCGGGTGCTGGAGGAGTTCCGTCCGCAACTGATCCTGACCGATATGTGGATGCCGGAAATGAACGGCGCCGAATTCGCGGCGCTGCTCCGTTCGCGGCCGGAATTCGACTCGGTTCCGATCGTGGCGGTGACCGCCGATACCGAAACCGAAGGCAATTTCCCGATGGATCAATTCAGCGGGGTATTGCTGAAGCCGCTGTCGATCGACAAGCTCAAAAAGCTGTTCCGGACGATTGCGGAAAAAGAGTTAACGTCCCGTTTCACCCTATAACCAGGAAAGAAGAGTATGAATTGGCGTATGTACCTTGCCGCGGCCCTCGGCTGCGCGGCACTGCCGCTCGCGGCGGCAGTCAAGTTTGAAGTCAAAGCCGACCGTCCCGAAGCCATTTACCGCTGCGGTGAAAAAGCGACTTTCACCATCACCGCTACCGATGACGGCAAAGCGCTGACCGCCGGCAAATTCCCCTATACCATCCAGCAGGGCCGCAATATCCTCGAAAAAGGCGAAATCGAACTGGGTCAAACCCCGCCGACGGTCGCGGGCACGCTCGCCACGCCCGGCTTTCTGCTCTGCACGGTGGGCGAGAAAAAGGAGACCGCCTTCGGCGGCGCGGCATTTGAGCCGGAGAAGATCAAACCCGCGCTCGACCGCGAAGCACCCGACTTCGACGCCTTCTGGGCCGAGGGCAAACGCATTCAGGACGCACTGCCGCCGATCAAGGTTGAAAAGCTCGACGCCTACAGCAACGAACGCTACACCTCGAGTTTGCTGACCATTCCGACCGTCGACGGCAAACAGATCTACGCCTTCTGGTGCAAGCCCAACACGCCCGGGCCCCATCCGATGCTGATCAGCGTCCACGGCGCGGGCCCGGGCTTCAACGCGCCCGACACCAAGTACGCCGACGAAGGCGTGATCACCCTCTCGATCTGCACCCACGATTACCATCCGGTGATCGGCGACGCGGCGGCGACCAAGAAGCTGTACGAAGGGGCCTACAAGAGCTACAGCGGGCTCCGGGTCAATACCAACGACCCGCGCAAACACGTCTATTACCGCACCCACCTCGGCGCGCGCCGGGCGATCGAATGGGCCGCGGCCCAGGACGGCGTCGATCCGAAACATGTGGTCTTCACCGGCGGCAGCCAGGGCGGCACCTATGCCATCGCGATGACCGCGCTCAATCCGGCGATCACCGCGGCGGCGGCAATGGTGCCGGGCTTCGCCGACCAGGCGGGCTGGTTCAACGGCACCGGCAATTCGCACTTGCTCGCCCCCTCCGCCGATGCGCCGGAGCAAAAGGAGGCGATGCTCAACACCGTGGGGTACTTCGACTCGGTCTACTTCGCGCGCCGGATCAAAGTCCCGGTGATCTTCTCGGCCGGTTTCGTCGACCGCACCTGTACTCCGCACTCGGTCTACGCCGCCTACAACGTGATCACCTCGCCCAAGGAGATGATCAACTGCCCGAGCGCTCCCCACGGCATCCCGCCTGAAATGGCCGCCGCGCGTGACCGCTGGCTGCGCAATCAGCTCGGTCTCCCGCCGGTTAAACCGTAAAACGCCTGTTTTGGCATCAATCGCACCGGCAATCCCGTCACCACCAGGATTGCCGGTTCGAATTTTGCCCCGAATATCCAATCTGGATTTGCATCCGAGGCATTGAAGCGGTATCGTATTGATTGAATTGCAAAAGTACTTTCGGGCACGATCCGGAAGCGGATGTTTTTCCGCATACTCGGGTGCATCCCCCGGGCGGCATGTCCCGCAATCGCTCCCGGTCAGGCGGAAAAACCAACCTTGCGGACGGCCGATAGAACTTTTGAAATTGGTTCTAACATAAACAGAGGTTCGCATGGGGCGCTGCAAAATGTCGGTGGAGATCCTCGCCGACCACTTGAAAAACCGCATCTTGTCCGGCGCCATCCCGCCGGGGACCATCCTGCCGTCGATCCGCAAGCTGGGAAAACAGTTTGAACTCAGCTACGGCACCGTTTACCGGACGCTGATCGATCTGTCAAAAGAAAACTGGATCGAGTGGCGGGCCGGCAACGGTTTTTTTGCCAAACCGCCGCCCGCGGTCGACCAGTACGGCATCCGTGTCGCGGTGATCATGGAAGTCGATGCGATTCACCTCAATCCGGGCTTTCTGGCCTATCACATTTTGCTCGGACTGCGCAATATCGCGGCCAAAAACCGGATCGTGTTGAGAATTCATTGCGTCCACTCCAACACCCTCACGCAAAACCTGCTCGATGAACTGACCGTCGGAGTGGCCGGCGTGATCATGATCGGGACTTACGACACCGAGCTCAATACGCTTTCCCCGCGCTGCCCCGCGGTCGGCGTGCTGATGCTGAAGTCCTTCGGCGGCACCGTTTCGACCGTCAACCTCGACCTTTTCGACGCAATTGCGCAGGCGCGGGCATTTTTCTCGCGCTTCGTGGTCAGAAAAACCTACATTATCACCAGCGCCAGCTATTTCTATGTGACGATGGCGCAGATCTTCATGATGTTTCATAAAAACATCGGCAGCAAAACCGATTTGATCGTCGGCTCGCCGGAAGATATCTCGCTGTTTCAACCCAATACCGGGTATTTCTTTACCTCCGATCAAGTTCTCCAGCAGACGTCCGAACTGTTTCTGGAGAAGACGGGAGTCCCGCTCGCCGCCCGGCATATCGTGCTCGGCGTGGACGGCAAAGGTCTGCTCAATCCGACCTATCACCGGTTCCCCACCCTCGCGGTGGACTGGGTCGAGGCCGGACAACTGGCCTTGCGGGAACTGTTGCGCCGGTTGGAGAACCCCCTCTCTCCGGCCATCAACCACGCGCTCGCCTGCCGCCTGATCGAGCCCACGCCGAAAGAAATCGCCACGGTTCCGTGAAAAAACGACTTTGAATCAGACGGAACACCTTTGGATCACCTGCGAATGTTGTTTTTTCACTTCGGACTTGCCTTGCCGCCCGCCGGCAGCCATATCGAGCATCCGGAGTCAGCCGCGACCGCCAACCCTCTTGACTGCCCCGCCCGAATCGCCGGAAGGCGTTGTTCACTGCTCGAAAAGTGTTTGGAAAAGACGCTCCGGCGATGACCCGAAAACGCCGCGAACAACATGCCGCCCTCCTCCCGCCCGTGCTGCCCCCCAAAAAAAGCGATCCTTTCGGCAACGGAATCCCCCGCCCCCGGGCGGAACCGCGCCGCGGGGCGAGGATCGCGAAAAACTTCCATTTGGATCAAAATGATCACTCTTGGATCACAAATTATGGTGAAAAAACCGATTTATTTTTCCGATTTTATCAAAGCACGGGTAAAATAGGGGATGCGACATCACACCAAACCCAAACGGAGAAGAAACATGAATCGAAAAACATTCACCCTGATCGAACTGCTCGTGGTCATCGCCATCATCGCGATCCTGGCGGCGATGCTGCTGCCGGCGCTGAACCGGGCCCGGGAAACCGCCAAAACCACCAAGTGCCTCGGCAACACCCGCCAGATCGGGAGCGCCGGTCAGATGTATGCGTCCGACAATGACGATATCATGTTTTTCGCCTCGTCCAACCCGGCCGGCACCAGCGGAACTTCATTGCGCTGGTATGTCAAGCAGGATTTCGCCAAGGGTCTCGGCGGCGGCACCGAACCGGTCAAACGCGGCAGTGCGCTGACCTGCCCCGCCAACGCCAACGAAGCGTTGACCATCGGCTACAGCATCAACGCCAACTGCGGTTACTTCCCCTCGCCGACCCGCGCCGGGTATGAATACAAAGGGGTCAAAATCGGACGGGCCAGAAATGCCTCGACCAAGCTTCATCTGGTCGACAGCGCGGCTCAGTTTTATTACAACGTCTTCACCTTGGCGCGCACCGAGGCGTTGGCGGGGAACTCTTACGCCTGGATCACCTATATTTCCAAGGTTTCCTCCGCCACCGACACCTCGCTCAACACCGCCGTGAACGCCATTTACAACGCTCCGATGGTATCGGCCTACCATCTCGGCAAGCAGAAT
This sequence comes from uncultured Victivallaceae bacterium, assembly GCA_964599205.1. Classification (GTDB taxonomy): domain Bacteria; phylum Verrucomicrobiota; class Lentisphaeria; order Victivallales; family Victivallaceae; genus JAVBUI01. Next base: position 19,466 of record CAZRFG010000006.1, on the reverse strand, counting down.
GCGACTTTCCTCGACGGCCATGCCGCGAGCAGATCGGACAAAGATTACCTCGACCGCTGGTATGACTGGTTCCCGATGGAACCGGCGATGCCGCTGAGCGGACGCTGACCCCGCCGGTCGCAACCGCAAGCGGGTCGCCGCGCCGGGCGCGCCAAAAGCAAAGGCCCCGAATGGAGCAATCCATCCGGGGCCTTTTTTCGCCTTTCGCACATTGCTCATGATCGGCCGTTCCCCGGCCGTTCCATATCGATTTTCGGCAACGTCCCCCCCCGCTGTTCAAAAGACTTTATTCCACTCGCCCCCGGGTGAACCGGTGAAGTCGTTGAGCCAGTGAATCTTGATGTCTTTTTCGATATTTTCGACTTCGAGGATGTCGGCCATTGAGACGATCGCCGCGACTTTGCGCTCCATAATCACCGGCAGATGGGTAATTTTGTGGCGCACCATCACGTTTTTGAGGTAATCGATATCGTCTTCGCCGGTGGCGACGATCAGTTTGGTCATCATATAGTCGCCGACCGGGGCGGTATCGGGATCGGCGCCTTTGGCCAGGGCGTCGATGAACTGGACCAGCGTAAACAACCCCTTGTACTGAAGGGGGTCGAAGTGTTCGCGATCCATCACCATCAGCGCGGCGCAGGCTTTGCCCTGCATCATCCGGGCGGCTTCCCGCAGGGTCGCGCGGTAGTCGATCGCGGGCACCGGGCCCTTGCAGCACTTTTCCGCAACAATCATCGATAATTTCATTTCGCACCTCGTCTTTCAGGCCGCATGCCAATGAAGTGTTCTATTTTTCTTGCCGTTCAACACTCTTCGCCGAAGCCGGAGTCGAAAATCGCGCCGAGCTTCTCCATCAGCGGCGCGGCGTTCTCCCCCCTCGCCCGCACCCGGAGCCGGTCGCCGGAGGTTCCCTCCAGCGCCAGGATCGCCATGATGCTGTTGCCGTCGGCTTCGGTGCCCTTGGCCGGGTTGGCGATCTCGACCTCACAGCCGGACGCGGCCACCGCCATCAAAAGGGCGGAGGCGGGCCGGGCGTGAATCCCGGCCTTGTTCCGGATCACAAACTCTTTCTCCAACGTCTGGACGCCCATCGCCGCCTCAGATCGCCATCGCCGCAAAGATGGTGGCGAAAAGCGCCACGGTTTCAACGATCCCGACGATGGTGATCGCGTTCCCGAAGCCCTTGTTGGAGTCGCTGTACATATCGCAGGCGATCGCCCCGATTTTACCCTGATAGATCGCGGCGATGGTCAGAATGATGCCGCCGAAAACCCCCATGCAGAAGTGCGACAGCAAGGCCGGACTTTCCGGCGTGGTCTTGCCGATCAGCATCACCATCAGAATCATCGCGTAAATCGTCTGCGACAGCGGCGCACCGGCGAAAATCGACAGCACGAAGGGGGCCGGTTTGTTCTCCTGGTAGGCCCGTTTCCAGCAGCCGAGCGCGGCGCCGCCGGCGTAGCAGCAGCCGATCAGCGACCCGACCGAGGTCAGTCCTACGGCGATATAAGCGCCGAACAGTGCGAGATGATAAGAAAGCTGGGAATCACTGATGATACTGTCCATGTTCTGTTCTCCTTAATGAACGGGGTTGCTATAAACTATACCTTGTCGGCATTTTTGCGGCGAAACGGGGCAAAAGGAAAGCCCGACCAGCGCACCAGGCTGTGGGCGGAAAATTCGAGCGCGTTGAGCCGCACCCCGTGGACCAGAATCGCGAGGCCGCCGAGGGCGATATTCATCAGGTGCCCGATCAGCAGCAGAATCACTCCCATGATGCAACCGGCAACCGAGTGCATCATCCCGAAGGCGATTTCGTTAAACACCTTGGCCAGATAAAATCCGGCGAGACACACCGCAAAAAGACGGATGTAGGACAGAATGTCGGAGAAACTGCTCAATACCTCCAACGGACACGAGAGCAGCGTCGAAATGTCATGGAGTTCAATTTCACCCGCAAACAGCAGCACCAGCGCGATCGCGTAATTCCAGACCACCCACTTGGGCAACGGTCCCGGAATCAGCGAGAGCAGGAAACAGACCACCATGAAGTTCCCGACCAGCACCATGATCCAGCCGATCTGGGCGATGGTGTTGCGGAACGTCCTGACCCGGAAAATCCGCATCAGGTGGCCGACCGAGAGGTGGAGCACCCCGATCGCGAAACAGACCAGTTTGAGGTGATTGTCCTTTTCCGGCCCCTCCGAGAGGTAGGGCAGGCCGTGCCACTCGTAACCGCCGTAGTTGCCGGTGAGGAACCCCCAGAACAAGCCCGAGAGGCTGAAGAGGAGAAAAAGTCCGGCGGGCAACCGGACCGCGGGATTGCTCCGCCCCTTGGTCAGGAGGACGGAGAGGGCGATCACCAGGAAGAGCGCGCCATACGCCACGTCGGCGATCAGGATGCCGAAAAAGATGGTCAAAAAGACCAGCACCGGAATGCTGACGTCGGCCTCGTTGTAGCCCGGCGAAAGCGAGAGAAAGTTCATCAAAGGATCGAGCAGTTTCACCCAGCGCGGCTTCTTGAGCAAAGTCGGAACGGCGGCGTCGGCCGGATCGGCGGGAGCGTGAATCAGGCCCCAGCCGTGCTGCCGGACCAGGGCTTTGACCGCCTCCAGGCTTTCAGCCGGGACGAAGCCGGAGATCCCGGCGATGCTGCCGCAGCGGAGCATCGACTCGCCGGCGGCGATAAATTCGACCTTCTGCTGCTTCAGCATCAACTGTTCTTCGAGTTTCGGAATCGCCGCCTTGAGCCGGGCCAGGGTGGCCTCTGCCCGCTCGAGGCGGGCGCGCGCCACGGCGGCTTCGGCTTGATAGGCCGAGAGCGGCCGCTCGGGCGGCGCGACCAGCGGCAATTTGCTTTTGTCGAAAGGTTGGTCGGAGGCCACCACCCAGAGCTTTGACGCTCCCGGTTTGACGCCGTACTCGACCAGCGGAACGCAGGTCAACCCCGCTTCGATCATGGTTTGCCGCTCGCGGGGGCCGCCGGAGCATAGACCGAGGTAAATCCCGCGCGCAGCGCAACTTTTGAGCAGCGCCGGATCGAATTCGCCCCAGGGACGGAGGTCGGCGATGACATACTCCAAACGCTGCAAGTCGGCGGCGGCGGCTTCCGCGTCGGCAAAGGCGGCGGCGGCGGTCGCCGGGATTTCGCCAAGCTCGAATTCGCCCCCCGCCGCGGCAGCCGCCGGGAGATTGAGTTCGCGCAGCCGTTCCTGCAGCGAATTAAGTTCTTTTTCCTCCGCCAGCGCCTCCAGATGGTCGGCTCCGGGCGCGACCCGCTGCGGCTCGATATGCATCAAGCCGAGCTCGCGGAGCGCCTCGAGCGCGGTCCGGCTCTCGCCGGGCGGCAGCAGCAGCGTGACTTTTTCCATCGGCACGATCATGATTCGTCTTCTCCGTCCTCGACCCCGAGCGCCTGGGCGATTTTGGCCCGCACGATGGCGGAAGTTTCCTGGTCGCTCAACTGCACCCGGATGCGGTGGATGTTCTCCCGGCACTCCGGAATTTTGACTTTTTCAAACAGATTGACCCGCTGCGAGGTGACTTTGAGCTCCTTCGCCAGCAGCCGTTCCTGCTCGCCGATGATCACCGCGGCGGCGCGCAGCGAAAGCGCCTCGCGCAATGCCGCGGCGGCGTCGTCCCAGTACCACTCGGTGTTCAAGGGATCGAGCACCGGCATTGAAAACTCCGCCCCGGCAAAGGTCGGCACCAGCACCCCGGCGATGTTGGTTTGACCGCGCTCGATGTGCAGAAGCCGGATCTCCGCGCGGAGTTTCGCCATCATCGTTTCGTCGCGGAACAAACCCGCCCAGCCGGACAGCGACTCGAGGAGCGCCTCTTCCTCGCGCCGGAGCGCCTTGAGGCGTTCGCGGCTGGCCTGGATCTCCATTTGGAGCTGCTGCTTTTTGAGCTGAAGCGGCGGCAGGAAGCGGAGAAACTGGCTCAGCATCTCCTGCTGCTGCTTGAGTTCGGTCTTGGTGAATTTGATCTTTTCGCTCATAACGTCATTGCTTATTTGCCGGCCAGAATTCCCGGATCAGCTCGGATTTGATCCCGATCTCTTCGGCGCGGAAGCAGTCGGAGAGAATCAGCCAGCCGAGATCGAGCGCTTTTTCCAGCGGAATATTGACCGAGAGATCCATCAGCTCGTCTTCGAAACGCTTGCCGTAGGCGAGCAGTTTCTGGTCCCACTCCGACATTGCGAAACCCATCGACTGCTTTTCGCGGGTGCTTTTGCACTCGGCGTAGAGCCGGATCATCGCATCCATCAGCACGCGGTGGTCGCGCCGGGTGTTGGCGTTGACGTTCTGCTTCAGGCGCGAAAGCGAGCCGAAGGGCTCGATGTGGCCGTGCCGCAGATAGAACTGCCCCTCGGTGATATACCCGGTGTTGTCCGGAATCGGGTGGGTGATGTCGTCCCCCGGCATGGTGGTCGCCGCCAGGATGGTGATCGAACCGGCGCGCTCGAAGTCGACCGCCTTTTCGTAGCGGCAGGCGAGCTGGCTGTAGAGGTCGCCGGGATAACCGCGGTTGGCCGGAATCTGTTCCATGGTGATCGCGATTTCCTTCAGCGCGTCGGCGAAGTTGGTCATGTCGGAGAGCAGCACCAGCACCCGTTTGCCGCGCAGCGCATAGCTCTCCGCCACCGCCAGCGCCATATCCGGCACCATCAGACACTCGACCACCGGGTCGGCGGCGGTGTGGACGAACATCACCGCGCGTGAAAGCGCCCCCGCTTCGGCAAGGGTGTCGCGGAAAAAGAGATAATCGTCGTATTTAAGCCCCATCCCGCCGAGGATGATCACATCGACCTCGGCCTGCAGCGCCAGCCGGGCGAGGAGCTGGTTGTAGGGCTCGCCCGCCACCGAAAAGATCGGCAGCTTCTGCGATTCGACCAGCGTATTGAAGACGTCGATCATCGGAATCCCGGTGCGGATCATTTTGCGCGGAATGGTCCGCTTGGTCGGGTTGACCGAGGGACCGCCGATATCGATCATCTCGTCGGAGATCGGGGTGCGGCCGTCGCGGGGGTCGCCGCAGCCGTTGAAGACCCGGCCGAGGAGGTCGAGCGAACCCGAGATCTGCATCTCATGGCCGAGGAAACGCACTTCGTCGCCGGTGGTGATCCCGCTGCCGCCGGCGAAGACCTGCAAATAGACTTTGCGGTCCTTCATCCGGATCACCTGGGCGAGCGATTTGCCGGAGGGGCCGGAGACTTCGGCAAGTTCGTTATAGAGGACGTGGTCGGCTTCGACCGCGATCACGTTGCCGACGATCTGGATGATTTTGTGATAAACTTTAGGCATGACGCAGGCCTTCCTCGATTTTGGCTTGGATGGCCTCCTGCTGCCTGGCGAATTCCGGCTTGGCCATCGGGATGTAATTCCAGTCGATAAAGAGCTGCCGGAGCGCCATGAAGAAGCGGTGCGCCTGCGCTTTTTCGCTGAACTTGAAGTCGCTTTGGAGCACCTTGAGCACCTGTTGAAACACCAGCGTCTGGCGTTCCTTGCCGGCGGCGCAGTCGATCTCGTCAAAGGTATTCTGCTGCAAGTAGACGTAGTCGAGAAATTCGCTCTTGAGGTGGATGATGAAGTCGCCGATCACGGTGCCGTCCTCGCCGACCACCCGCATCATCTTGTTGACCTCGTCGCCGCGCACCAGGATCGAGCGGGCAAAGGCGAGCGATTGGGCATCGGCGATGCCGAGGTACTTGCTCCAGCTGTCGAGCGGGTCGATGGCGGGATAGCGCCGGGCGTCGGAGCGCTTGCGCGAAAGGCCGAGGAAACAGCCAACCACCTTCAGTGTGGCCTGGGTCACCGGCTCCTCGAAGTTGCCCCCCGCCGGGCTGACCGCGCCGCCGATGGTGACGCTGGCGGTTTCGCCGGAGCGCAGTTTGACCAGTCCGGCGCGTTCGTAAAAAGCGGCCACCCGCGACTCGAGATAGGCCGGGAACGCCTCTTCGCCGGGAATTTCGCCGAGCCGCCCCGACATCTCGCGGAGCGCCTGGGCCCAGCGCGAAGTCGAATCGGCCAGGAGCAAAGTATGAAGCCCCATCTGGCGGTAATACTCCGCCACCGTCACCGCGGTGTAGATCGACGCCTCGCGAGCGGCGACCGGCATCGACGAGGTGTTGCAGATGATGATCGAGCGGTCCATCAAAGTACGCCCGGTGCGGGGGTCCTCGAGGTGGGGGAATTCACGCAGGATCTCGACCACTTCGCCGGCGCGTTCGCCGCAGGCGGCGATCACCACCACATCGACTTCGGCGTGCTGGCTGATGGTGTGCTGCAGCACGGTCTTGCCCGCGCCGAAGGGTCCGGGAGTGCAGAAGGTGCCGCCGCGGGCGACCGGAAAAAAGGTGTCGATCGAGCGCGTCCCGGTGACCATGGTTTCGCGCGGCAGCAGTTTTTCGCAGTAATCGGTGATCGGGACTTTGACCGGCCACTCCTGAAGCATGGTGATCGGCCTCACCTCGCCGTCCTCGTTGACGCACTCGGCCACCGGATCGGCGACGCCGTAATCCCCGGCCGGGGCGACCGAGCGCAGCACCCATTTGCCGCGGAGGGCAAAGGGGGCCATGATGTAATGGGTGAAGATCCCCTCCGGCACACTCCCGATGCGGTCGCCCGCGACGATCGTGTCGCCGGCCTTGGCGAGCGGGGTGAAACTCCAGCGCGCATCGCGGTCGAGGGCCTTGAGATAAACCCCGCGCTTGAGGAACGCGCCGGATTTTTCGCCCAGCAGCACCAATGGATTCTGGAGTCCGTCGTAGATCGCCTTGAGCAGCCCCGGCCCGAGTTCGACGCTGAGGCGCTGTCCGGTCAGTTCGACCTCGTCGCCGATGCCGATGCCGTTGGAGCTCTCAAAAATCTGCATGTCGGCGCGGTTGCCGCGCACCCGGATCACTTCGCACTTGAGGCGTTCGCCGCCGGCGAGGACATAGGCGACTTCGTTCTGCAGGACGCGGTCGTCGAATTCGATCGTCACCATGTTGCCGTTGATGCCGGCAACTTTTCCCTTTTTGAAAGCCATATTCTTCTATCCCTGCGTTGAAAAGTTCAGTTCTTGCCGGGCAGCGGCGCGAGCGGGTCGCCGATCGACTCGTGTTCGATCTGATTTACCGTACGGCGGAAAATTTCGCCGCCGGAGGGGTCGGCGAAAGTCGTCTCCCACTGCCGCATCGCCAGCCGCAGCCGGTAACAGGCGGCGGCTTCGCGCGACATCGGATCGGCGGCGGCGATCCGGTCGAGGAAAGCGCCGCGAAGCGCATTGAGTTTCTTTTCGCGTTCAAAAGGATTGAGTCCGGCGATCGCGCGGACCTCCGCGGCCTGGCCCGGCACGGGTCGGAGCCGGCGCGGGCGCGGCGGAGTTTCCAGTCCGGCCCTGGCCGCCCGGAAACAGGCGACTTCGTAGCGGAGCGCGGCGTCAAAAGCGTGCAATCCGGCCGCCGCCGAGCCGCGCGGAAAAGAACGTCCGGACGGCAGCGGATAGGTGCACTCCCGGACATAACGCGCCGCCACCGGGTCGACGATCTCGAGCCGCCGGTCAAAGTCCTCGAGGGTGATCGACGGCGTTTCGCCGGCAAAAAAACCGGGAAGCTGCATGCAAAAATAGCAGAAATCGGTGTTCATGACGAAACCCCCGGCTGAGAATTACGCATCAAGCAGCTTGCTGAATTCCTGGCTGAGCTGATTCCGCAGGAAGTTGCATACCGCGTCGTCGCTGAAGTCGAAATATTCGCCGCTCCGGTCAAACGCGAGCTGCATGCCGCCCTTGAATTCCCCCGCCGCGATTTCCGCGCGGAGCGTTCCCGGGATCAACGCCCGGAGCGCCTCAATGTTGCGGGGATTGGTCAAAATCGCGGCCTCGGCGGCGCTGCCGGCGGGGGCGGCTTCGGCCATCTGGCGGATGATTTCCGCCATAAAGGCCGGGGTCATCGCCTCGGTCGCATTCTTTTTGACGGCGGCTTCGAGGAGGCGGTTGAGTTCGGTGCGGAGTTCGCGGACGCCGTCGCGGGCGGCGCGGCGGATGTCATCGGCGGCGCGTTTGCGCATGGTTTCGGCGGCGAGGCTGGTTTCGGCGAGGATGCCGGCGGCTTTGGTTTCGGCTTCGGCGACGAGCGCCGCGCTTTCGCTTCGGGCCCGCTCGAGCAACTCGGACTTTTCTTTTTCGGCCTGCTTCAAATAATCGTCATTGATGCGGCTCAAAAGCTGCTGAAGATCTTCCGGCATGGGTACACTCCTTCCGGCGGCCGCCGGACAGTGCCTTTCCAACTGTCCCGACCGTCAAGGTTCTTCGTCGGCAACGACAAAAGCCAGGAGTTCCAGGTGATTTCAGAATGGATATCCGGGAACCCCGTAGCGATATCCGAAATCAATGATATTTGTGGGGTAATATACTCCCGCTTCAGCGAAAATGCAAAAAAAGAATCGGGAAAAAGTCTTTTTTTTACTCCGGATCGCCGCTGCCGCCGGTCGCCGCCGCCGGTCCGGCAAGCTTGGCGCGGAGCTTCTCCATCCCCACATAGAGCGACGGCGTCACGTACAAGGTCAACAGCTGTGAAAAGATCAGCCCGCCGACGATCACGATCCCCAGCGGACGGCGCGACTCGCCGCCACCGCCCCAGCCGATCGCAATCGGAATCCCGGCGATGATCGCCGCCGCGGTGGTCATCATGATCGGCCGGAACCGCACCACGCTGGCCTGGACGATCGCCTCAGCCGGGGGGAGATGCTCGCGGCGGCGGATTTCGATGGCGAAGTCGACCATCATGATCCCGTTCTTTTTGACGATCCCGACCAACATGATGATGCCGATAAAAGCGTAGAGCGAGAGGTCGGTGCCGCAGGCATAGAGCGACAGCAGCGCCCCGAACCCGGCGAACGGCAGCGCGGTGAGAATGGTCAGGGGATGGAGGAAGTCTTCGTAGAGCACCCCCAGAATCACGTAAATCACCAGGATCGTCACCGCCAGCAACAGGAGCATCCCCGAAGTCGAATCCTTGAACGCCTGCGCCGTCCCCTGAAAGAGCGAGGCGACACTGCCGGGGAGGCCGGAATCGATCTCTTTTTCGATCATGCCCACCGCTTCGCTGATCGATGCGCCCGATTTGAGGTTGAAGGAGATCGTCACCGACGGCATCTGTCCGTAATGGTTGACCGAGAACACCCCGGCCCCGGTGCTGACCGAGACCAGGTCGGCCAGCGGCACGAGTTCGCCCTTGGCCGACCTGACGTACAGCGTTTTCAGCGAATCGCGGTCGCCGCGGAAGGCGTTTTTGAGCTCGAGCAGCACGCTGTACTGGTCGTCGGCCCCGTAAATCGTCGAAATATCGTTGGGGCCGAAGGCATTGTAGAGTGCGTTCTCGATGTCCGAAACCTTGATTCCGAACAGCGCCGCCTTGTCCCGGTTGATCGCAAGATTGAGTTCCGGGTTGGTGATCTGAAGGTCGCTTGAGATATCCTCGAGGATGGCGATCTTGCGCATTTTCATCTCCGCTTCGGCGGCCGCCCGGCGGAGCGCGTCGACGTCGGAACTGATCAACGTATACTGGTACTGCGAACTCGACGATTTGCCGCCGCTGATGTTGATCTGGGCCGGCACGCTGACGTAGGCTTTGATCCCCGGAATCGCGGCGAGCTCGCGGCGCAGCCGGGTGACGATCGCGGCCGCGGGAGTTTCACGCTGATTGCGCGGCTTCAAGCGGATCATCATGTTGCCGGAGTTGCCTGAGCAGCTGATGAAGAGCGCCTCGACGTCGGGATCGCGGCGGACCACTTCGCCGACCTTGAGGGTATTGCGGTTGAGTTCGGCGAACGAAATCCCCTGCATCGCCTCGGTCCGTCCGCGCAGCAGATTCTGGTCTTCATCCGGCAGGAAACCTTTGGGGAGAACCATATACAAATAAACCGTCGCCCCCAGCACCAGCAGCGAAAAACCGAGCATCGCCGCCCAATGGCCGACCACTTTGCGCAGCGTCGTTTCATAAAAATTGGCGCGCGCCGGAACTTCCGCCGCCGCGTGCCCGCCGCCCTCATGCTTGCGCAAAAAGCGCGACGCCAGCATCGGGATCAAGGTCAGCGAAACCACCCCCGAAATCAGCACCGAACCCGAAATCACCACCCCGAACTCCTGGAAAAAACGCCCGATCAGTCCGGACATGAAGAGAATCGGGATGAACACCGCCGCCAGCGACAAGGTCATCGAAAGGATGGTGAAGCCGATTTCATTCGACCCGTCGAGCGCCGCCTGGCGGACGCTTTTGCCCATTTCGAGGTGGCGGAAAATGTTTTCCAGCATCACCACCGCATCGTCGACGATGAAGCCGATCGACAGCGTCAACGCCATCAGCGAAAGGTTGTCGAGGCTGTAGCTGCCGAGGTACATCACAATGAACGTCCCCAGCACCGACATCGGCAGCGTCAAACTCGGAATCGCAGTGGCCCTGAAATTGCGGAGAAAACAGTAGATCACCAGCACCACCAGAAAAAGCGTGATCACCATCGTGAATTCGACGTCGAAGATCGAGTGGCTGATCCCTTCGGCGCGGTCAAAAAGCTTCTCGAACTTGACCGACGGCGGCAACTGCGAAATCAGCTCCGGCAGCACCCGGTTGATCTCGCCGGCGACCTTGACGGTGTTGGCGCCGGGCTGGCGCATCACCCCCAGCACCACTGATTCGCGGATGTTGCCGGCGTCCATGAAATAGGCGGTGAATTTGTTGTTTTCGATGCTATCGTAAACGTCGGCCACGTCCTGCAGCCGGACCGGCGCGCCGTTGCGGTAGCAGATCACCAGTTTGCGGTAGCTCTCGGCGTTGAAGAGCTGGCCGTCGGCCTGGATGGTCAGCGCGTTGTGCGTGCCGTCGATCGAGCCGGTCGGCTGGTTGACGTTGGCCCCGGTGATCGCCTGCTGGACTTCGTCGATGCCGAGCTCGCGGACCGCCAGCAGCTTGGGATCGAGCTGGATCCGCACCGCGTATTTGCGCGTGCCGAAAACCTGGACTTCGGCCACCCCGTCGAGAGTCGACAGCCGCTGCGAAATCAGATTCTGGGCGTAATGGTCGACCATCGACATCGGCAGCGTGGCGCTGCTGAGGGCGATGTACATGATCGGCATATCGCCGGGATTGACTTTGCGGAAAGAGGGCGGCGTGGTCATGTCCGACGGCAGTTTGCGCCCCGCCTGGGCAATCGCCGACTGGACGTCCTGGGCGGCGGCGTCGATGTCGCGCTCCAGCTTGAAGCGGAGCGTGATGGAGGTCGACCCCATCGTGCTGCTGGAGGTCATGGTGTCGAGGCCGGGAATGGTCGAGAACTGTTTTTCCAGCACCATCGCCACCGAGGAAGCCATCGTCTCCGGACTCGCCCCGGACAGACTGGCGGTCACCGTGATCACCGGAAAATCGACGTTCGGCAGGTCGTTGACCGGAAGTTTGGTATAAGCCATCACGCCGAAAATCGCCGCCAGCAAAGTCAGCAGCGTGGTCATCACCGGACGCTCGATGAAAAGACGCGAGATGTTCATCGCGAGCCCGCTTTCCCGTCCGCGTTGGCCTCCTGAGCCTCAAAAACCTTGGCCCCGGGATAAAGCCGGACGAGACCGTCGATCACCACTTTTTCGCCGCCCTTGAGTCCTTCGGCAACAATCACTTCGTCGTTGATTTTGCGGCCGGTTTTAATTTTGCAGAAGCGGGCGACGTCGTCGGCGCCGACCACAAAAACGTAACTGCCCGCCTGTCCGACGCCGACCGCCTGGGCGGGCACCGTGACCCGCTCTTTCTCGGTGGTGAGCCGCATCGTCACCTCGACGAACTGCCCCGGCCAGAACTCGAGCTTGGCATTGGGGAATTCCGCCTTCAGCTTGACCGTGCCGGTGGTCGGATTGACTTCGCTGTCGATAAAGGAGAGCTCGCCGTTGCCGGTGGCGCCCGCTTCGACCGGGACCCTGGCCTCAACCGCGATCTTGCCGCGGGCGGCATATTCGCGGATCAGCGGCAAATCCGACTGCGGCGGGGCAAAGGCGACGTAGATCGGCTGGAGCAAAGACACCTCCATCACCGCCATCGCCGAAGCGCTCACCACCGCCCCTTCGTCGATCAGGAAATCGCCGATCCGGCCGTCGATCGGCGAACGGATGGTGCAATATTCGACGTTGAGCTCGGCGGTTTTCACCTCGGCCTGGTCGGCCAACACGCTGGCCAGCTGCGATTCATACTGGGCGCGGGCGGTTTTGGTGGAGTTCTCGTCGACCGCTTTGCTGCGGAGGAGGTTCTCCTTCATCTCGGCCTGGCGCTTGAGGTCTTCGGCCAATACTTTGTCCTTGGCGAGTTTGGCCTCGGCCTGCATAAGGATGGCGTCAAAGGGCCGCCGGTCGATTTCGAGCAGCAGGTCGCCTTTTTTGACGAAAGTCCCGGGCTGGACCGCGATTTTGGTAATCACTCCGCCGACCAGCGGCTTGACCGGCACCCGGGCGTAAGCCTCGACTTTGCCGAAGGTGTTGATTTCAAAGGGCACATCCTTGACCACGGCCCGCCCGGTCCGCACCGGCACCTTGGGCAAGTCGATTTTGGCGGCCTTCTTGCCGCAACCGGAAACGAACATGAGGAGCAGCAGCGACGACAGCAGCAAGCGGAGAAACGAGCGCAACATTTTTCAATCAATCCCGACGATCAAAATTCTGAAACTACAATGATATTTTTGTTAATATACCGTCCGCCGGATTGGTTTACAAACCCTCCCGCACCGTTATTTGGGAGAAATATCGGCCGGGCCGCGCCGCGCGCTGAACTCAGCGAAAAACAGCTACTTCGCCGCGGTCGGTGCCGACCGCGAATCCCTCCGGCGTCGCCAGCGCGGTCAACGGCTTGCCGCCGACCCGGGCGCACCAATCGAGCTTGCCGTCACGAATCCGGCCGAGCGCGCCGTTCTCCAGCGCCAGCAGCGCGTCGCCGCCGGGAAGCCCGACCAAAAAGGCCGGAATCGCCTCAAGCCGGATCACCTCCCGAACTTGCAGCTTGCCGTCAAAAACGAACAGCAGTTTGCGGTTCGTCGCCACCAGGAAGCGGTCCGGCCCGGCCACCGCCGCGCCGCGCAGATTGAACGGCGGCGCATCCGGCATCCCGTAAATCCGGCAGCGCGCCACCGCGCCGGGGCCGAAATTGGCCTCCGCTATCGGCTTCATTTCACGGTCGCGCCGCACCAGGCGGTTGTGCATGCCGTTGAAGAGGTCGAGCCAGCCGCCGTCCGGCAGCGGCAGCAGAAAAGCGTGGCCGACGCTGCTGAAGCCGTACTGGCCGAGATTGCTCTCGACGGTACCGCCGAAGCAGGGCAGCGTTTCGGCTTCGAGTTTGGCATTGACCGCATGGATCACCGGCGAACCGCCGGAGGCGTGGGGGAACAGGAGGCGGTCACCCGCGCGCAGGATCGAATCGACCGCGCCGAACTGGAGATAGATGTTTTTCACCAGCTTGCCCTCGGCGGTCAACGCTTCGACGTTCCCCGCGCTGCCGGCGAAAATCGCCGCGCCGCCGAGACTGGTGCAAGCGAGCGAGCGAATCCCCGGCACCGCGCTCTTGTGCCAGTACGGCCCCAGCTTCGCCACTTCGGGATGCATCACCGAGGTGTACTCCCAGCGCCGTTTGCCGTCGAGGCCGAAGGCGAGCACCTTTTCATCCCCGCAGCCGACGATCAGCTGTTGCCGGGTCGGCTCCCAGGCCAGCGCGCCGATTTCCGCTCCGACCGGAATCTCGACTTTGGTTTTGCCCTTGCCGTCAAGGATATAAACGGATTTTCCGGCCGCCAGGGCGAAGCCGTCGGCGAGCTTGATCATCACGCCAACCGGGGCGGCGAATTTCCGCTGCCACAGCGGCGCCGGAAGCGTGGCCGGGGCCGCCGCGAATTTTGCCGGGGCCGTCCGGGCGGCGAGCATGGTTTCGAGTTTCGCCGCGTCGGGCGCGCCGCCGGGAACAAAACCGGCGCGGTCGCCCGCCAGGGTGAACGTGCCGTCGGCAAGCGCCAGTTGGAACCCGTCGGGCTGGAACTTGAGCTCGGCGGGTTCGGGCAACCGCAGCGCAACCAAGTCGCCCTGCTGCGCCGAATTGAAGCGACCGTCGGCGCGTCCGGGGCGGATCAAAGTCGCCAGCTGAATCCGGTCGCCGGCTTTGCCGTCCGGCCGCCGGAGCGCAAACAGCATCCCGGTCGACGAGCTCTGGGCGTCCGAACTCACCGGCACCAGGTCAGGTTCGGCATCGGCCGAACAGCTGACCACAAAATCGGCGCTTTCGCCGACCGCCGGATTCTGCAAATCCGCAAAGGTTTTGGCCCCCCGGCGGGTCCGAAGCTGGAATTCGCCGTTGGCGAGCATCTCGACCTTGGCGCCGGTGATACCGGTCAGGTAGTTGGCGACTTCGGCGAGCTTCATATCGCGCTTTAGCGTCGCGGTATCGACCGCGAGCAGGAATTTACCTTCGCGCAGCAGCCAGGTGCGCTGCCAGTCCATCCCGTTGCGGTCGCGGACCAGACCGGTGACGTAGGCGATGTCGCCGGCTTTGCCGTAATTGAGGACTTCGCTGAAAAAGACGATGTTGGGATCGCAGAGCCCGTCGGCGTAGTTCTCAAGGCTGTTGAAAAAGCCGCGCAGCACCGGAAACCCGTTGAGGTGGGCGGAGAGCAGACTGAACTGATGCAGCGGCGAGCGCAAACCGAGATTGTACTGGGTGTCGAGCAGCAGGAAGTCGCCGGAACCGTCGCCTTTGGTCCGGAAACTCATCCAGTTGACCGCCTTCTCCACCGGGAACGGCGGCAAAATGCCGCGCAGTTTCAGTCCGACCGGGTCAACCCGGTGAATCTGCCACCGGCCGGCATCTTCGACCAGCGAATTCGCCGGATAGGGTTTGTCCGGATAGAACGACTGCCCGAGCATGAATTTGCCATCGTCCAACCCGATCCGGCGATCAAGCTCCATCAACGCTTCGTCCTGGGCAAGATAAGCCCATTTTCGCAACATCACCCTGGAAGAATAAACCTGCGACCAGTCGTACGAATCGAGTCCGGAAAGCATCACCAGCGCCCGCGGATAGCGCTTCATCAGAGGATCGCCGACATACTTTTCGCCGTGGAACAGCAACGCATACTCGGCCGGGAGTTCGATCGCGGTATTGTACCAGAAGCGGCTGATGTTCTCGGCCAGCAGCGTGGTCATCATCGGCTCCATCGCGTTGCCGGTCATCCGCAGCGCTTCGGCGGCGTCGCCGCAGTCGGGGTAGTATTTGGCGAAGTAACGCGCCGCGATGCCGGCGGTCAGCATCTGCCAGGTGTAGTGGCGGTCGGGATTGCGCGGCTGGGCCTGATCATAATTGCGGTAGGGATTGGTGTAGTCGTCCTCGGTCAGGAATCGGGTCAGCTGGCGGTAAAACGCCTGCGTCACGAGCTCCCGCTCCTCGGGCGTCCATACCGGGCTTTCCTCGACCAGATCCCAGTAGAGTATCATCATCGCCCCGCAATAGTGGTAGATCCGGACGATCGGATCGCTGCGGTCGCGGTAGGCTTCGCCGTCGCGCTTGAAGAGTTCGTCCCGGGTCGCCTGGTCTTTGGGAAACGCCAGCCGGAGGAATTCTTTGGCGAAACGCGGTTCGCCGGTCATGTAGAAGGCGGCGAGATTCTTGGCCAGCGAATTCCAGCCGAAGTAGCCGACGTCGCCGTAGCCGCGCGAGCGTTCGTAGATCGCCATATCCTTGACGTCCTGCGGCACTTCGACCCCGTCGCCAAGCTTGATCTCGGCAAGGTGGCCCAAAGTCAGGTCTTTGCCGGACGGCCGGGCTTCGATCAGCGCGGCGAGCTTGTCGCAGGCGGCGGCGGTGCCGGCGGAATCGCTGCCGCCGGCGAAGATCACATTGTTTTTGTCGCCATAGGGATTGTGGAGGCTCCGCACCACGCTCCCGCCCCGCCCCGGGTATTTGACGTCGAGGAGCGTGTAATGCCGCAGATAAAGCGAATTGACCGAGGCATTGTCGTGCCGGTTGCCGAGCATCACGAGATTGCGGTCGAAGCCGGTCTTTTCGCGGTACGAATCACCCGGCAGCACCGGAAGTTCGATCCCGGTTTTGCGCTTGATCGCGGCATTGAGCCGGGCCGCCGGAGCGGGATCGCCGACGATGGCCGCCGCCGGTTTGCCGTCGCGGACCAGCGCGGTTTCGAGACAGAGGTCGCGGGGGGCGAGCGCATATTTGCCGAGCTTGGCCATCCGCTCGGCGGCGGTCAATTCATGCGCCGGCGGGGTGAAGCTTTCAAGCCGGAGCGAAGCAACGGCAAAGCCCTGGTTGGAATCGGGATAGGTGTAAATCAGCACCAGCAGCTCCCGGGCGTCCGCCGGGAGCTGCATGGTGAGTTCGCAAGTACCGTCGGGCTTGATCCGCGAAAAATGCAAATACGCCGATTCGCCGTAGGTTTTGAGCGGATAGGGCAACGCCCGCAACTGAAGCGCGGCGGCGTTGAAACGCTTGCCGGGCAAGGCCTCGACTTTGACCGTCGCCCGGTACCACTCGCCCGGCTTGGCGGCAAAAGCGCGCTGGAGTGACGCCTTGCCGCTGTCGTCGGCAAACTGCGGACGACCGTCGGTCAGCGTCACTTCCGCCGACTTGCGCCATCCCTTCAAAGCCTCCCATTGACCGTCGAAAATCACTTCACCGGCAACCGTCGTCCAGACGGCGGCCAGCGCCAGCAGCACCGTCATCCATTTTTTCATCGGGTTTTCTCCGCCTTCGAGTTTTCATGGCAGGATTCCTGAGGCACGCTCAACTCCCGGTACAGCGCGGGATGGCGTTCGGCCATGTAAAAGTTGCCGTTTTCGCCGTCGCAGCTGACCGAAAGATACGGAATGAAAAAGGGTTTGCTGAGGTCGATGGTGGTCGCGGCATAGGTCTGTTCATCCCAGGCTTCGGCCAGCACTTTGCCGTCGGGTCCGACCACCCGGGCCGGACAACGACCGCCGGGCCCCGAGATCGCCGCCGCCAGATAGAGCCCGTTCTCCACCGCCCGGCTCCGCCACATCACATCGTAAAAGGTCGGATTGGTCGAGGCGATCGGATAGGCGATGATCTCCGCCCCCTTCACCCGCAGCGTCCGCGCCGCTTCGGGGAACCACAGATCCCAGCAGATCAGCACCCCGATCCGGCCGAAGTCGAGATCGAAGACCGGGAGCTCGGTTCCCCAGTCGTAGCCGCCCTCGTATTCGCCGACGGTAAACTGGGTTTTGCGGTAACGCCCGACCAATTTCCCCTCGCGGTCGATCACCGCGGCGCTGACGAAATACCGCTCGCCGTCTTTCTCGCGCAGACTGACCACGACATTGGTATGGAGTCTGCGGGCCCACTTGGCGGCCCATTCGGTGTGGGGGCCGGGAATCGGCTGCGCCCCCTTGGTTTCGCCCGGATCCGGCACCCAGCGGGTCAGAAAGGTTTCCGGGAAAATGACCAGATCGGGCTTTTCTTTGGCCGCTTCCAGATTCAGGAACACCTTCTCCATGCGTGCTTGATTGTCGTCAAAAGTCGCCTGCTTGCCATCCTTCGGGGTGGCCTTGACCACCACCAGCCGGACCGGCCGGGCGGGAATTTCGGCGCGTTTGCACTCAATATTGCGATAGGAGACGGCCCTTCCCGGCGCGTAGCGGAGACCGCAGTCGAAAGCGACGAACCGCGCCTGCGGCGGCCGGCGGAGCGAACGTTCAAAAGCACTTTCTCCGGCCGGAACCAGATAGGAGCTTTGCAGTTCCTTGCGCTCGGCGTCGAGCCAGGTGACCCGCACCGGCAGCAGATTGGCGGCGGCGAGATCCGGCGCATCGTGTTCCACCCGGAAACTGCAGCCGGTCAGCGAATCCGGCAGCCGGTAAAGCAAGCGCCATTTGCCGAAGGTCGAGCCGGTCTCGCCGAGCCGGATCCGGTAATTCCCGTCGGGTCGGTCAAAGGTGACATTCGGGCGAACCACCGGCTGCGCCGTCGTCGCTTCCACCAGTTGCGGCCCGGCGGTCTCATCCGCCGCCGGAGCCGGGGCGACAGCCGCGCACCCGGCGAGCCCGATCGCCCCCAACACCATCATCGCCAGTTTGCCAGATTCGGACATAAGACCTCCTTAGGATTTTCTTGAACAAAAAAATACTTGTCCGACTGGTATTTTTCAATCCTACAATTACTGTATTATTTGTACGATTCGACACTTTTTATAAGATGAGCGGAGAAAATGATGGAAAATTTGTCCTATCTTGCAGAGCGATTGCGCGAGCGAATCGGAATCCCCTTTTCCCGCATCGTTTTTTCATTGCCGCCGCAGCCGGCGGAGGTCAAGCGCCACTATCACTTCATCACCATCGTGGAAGAGGGCTCCTACAGTTTCTACCCGCCCGAAAACGGCCGCAACCAGGACTGGATGTATGAGAATTCCCTGATCTACGGCTTCGACGGGGCCCAGAGCCGGGGCAATTTGATCCGCTCGCCGCTGCGCACCATCACGCTGGGAATCTACCAGACCGGATTCCTCGGTCTGGTGGAGTACTGCTGGCAGGACGGCGGGAAACGTTCGGAGGCGATCCGCTGCCGTCCCGCCGCGATGCTGCCCTACAAATGCCTGGCGCTGCTCGATATACTGGACCGGACCGCGCGGACCGGCGAGTTCCGGGACCAGGCGGAGTATCTGCTGCGGTATTTGCTGGAAAGCTGCCTCGAACTCATCGAACGCTCCGGAAGCCGCAGTCCGGCCGGCAAGCCGGAGCGGCTGTGGAGCGAGATCGCCGCCTGGCTCAACGGCAATCTGGAGGGCGACCTCGGCAACCTCGCCATTGCCCGGCAATTCAAGATCAGCAGCAGTTACCTCAACACCCTTTGCCGCCGCCAGACCGGCATGAGTTTCACCCTCTTTGTCCGCCACCTGCGGATCACCCGGGCGACGGAACTGCTGCAGGACGGCGTCGCAGTCAAGGAGTTGATCGGGCAATGCGGGTATCGCTCGGCAAGCTACTTCACGCGTCACTTCAAGGCGCTGACCGGCGTCCCGCCGGGCAAATATCCCGGCGGCGCCGCCTCCCCCGAATAAAAAAGCCGCACCAAGTGCGGCAATGCCCGGACGGCGCGGGAACCGGAAGTTTTTACTTCGACTGGTTTTTGGCGGTCAGTTTGGCGCGATACTCTTTGGCGACCGGGTTGTCCGGCGCGATCCGGCTGAGCTTGTTCAACAGCCGCCCGGATTCGGTGGCGCTGTCACGCGCGAAAGCGTCGATTATGCAGTGCTCCAGCGCTTTGATCAGATAAGGTTGAATCCGGGGATCATTGAATTCCATTTCCAGCAGCGGCAGCGCTTCCTGCCATTGCCCGGATTCACACAGCCGGATCGCGTAGCAACTGCGCGCCACCTCCAGCGTCGACTGTCTCATCCAGGCGTTTTTCGCCTCGGCCAGCGCTTCGTCCTTGCGCCCGGCGG
>CAZRFG010000005.1:18727-31614 GCA_964599205.1 uncultured Victivallaceae bacterium | reverse complement strand
GAGGTCGACGCCCTCCCCGCCGACGCCCCCTTCCTGCCCGACGCCTCGCTCTACAAAGTTGACGCCGACGGCACCATCAAGCCCAACCGCCCCGGTTTCCAGGGGGCGCGGCTCTGCAAATACGACGGCGGCACCCAGGCGGCGCAGTGCGCGCTGATGTATCTGGCGACCGGCGACAAAGCGTATCTTGAGAAAACCAAAAGCTATCTCAAACTCCACGCCAAAATCCTCGACTGGACCGCCCGGGGCAACGTCTGGATGGACCTCCTCGGCAACACCCGGATCAACGCGCTCGCCGCCTACGACTGGATCTACAACGACCTCACTCCCGCCGAGCGCAAGGAGTTGATCACCCCGATCCTCGATTATATCCAAAAGAGCCAGCCCGAGGGCGGCTACAAATTCCGCCGCACCCTCGGCGGCGCCACCGACGGCAACTACGGCGAGCGAGCGCTCGAATTCTTCGCCGGCTTGGTGGAAGCGGGCAACCCCGACGCCGATCCCCGCGCCGAAGCGATGCTGGAGCGCGGCGCCCGGCTCTTTGTCGAGATGATGGATCACCGCGAAAAGATCTCCGCCGGCTCGGGGCTCTTGTCGGCGGTGACCGTCGGCTACACCTTCGGCGCCTATCCCTATTCGAGCTTCAACTTCATCCGGGCCTGGAAATCGGCGTTCGGCGAGGACGTCACCGGCAACTGGGTTCAGATGAGCGACTACCCCAACTGGTTTGACTGGTCGGCGATCAAGATCACCCCTGACGGCAAGTTCCTCTACTACGGCATCGGCGACCTTGAGCACCGTGACAACCTGATGGGCCTGGGCGACCTCTACACCCACTTCGCCCAGTCGATCCACTTCTACGGCAAGCAGTTCCCGGACAAGGCGGCGCAGACCTACGCGCTGCTCCAGCGCTTCCCCGAAAAAAGCCGGGTGATCCGGACCATGTACCCCTTTGTCCCCTTCCTGATCGAGAATTTCGATCCCGCCGAAGTGGCCAAGGCGGACCCGGCCAAAACCCCGGAACTGCCGTACTTCTACGCTCCCAGTTTCGGCTTGCTGTTCATGCGTTCGGGCAAAACCGATGCCGACACCTTTGCCGGCTTCCGCTTCGGCGCGCTCAACGGCAACCACCAGCATTATGATGAATTGAGCTTCATCATCTACAAAAACGGCTTCCTCGCCCTCGACTCCGGCAGCCGGACCGAGAGCGACCACCACCACGGCTTCGCCCCCCAGAGCGTCGCCCACAACACCATCCTGATCCACCAGCCCGACGAGGAGCTGCCGCCGTTCTGGAAAGCGTGGAGCTACAAACCCGATCCCTCCGGCAAAGTCTATTACAATCACGGCGGCCAGAGTTTCAACACGCTGGCCCGGCCGCTCGCGCTGCAGAGCAACGGCCGCTTCATCTACGCCGCCGGCGACGCCACCAAGAGCTACCGCGGCGAAAAAAGCCGCGAAGTGGTCCGCCAGTTCGTCTTTTTGAAACCGGATATCTTCGTGATTTTCGACCGCGTCGAATCGGTCAAGCCGGAGCAGAAAAAGGAGTTCATCCTCCATAGCCAGAATCACCCCGAGGAAATGCCCGACGGCAGCTGGCGCGCCGACCACGGCGGGCGGCTCTTTGTCCGGACGCTGCTGCCGGCCAAACCGGCGGTCAAACTTGAGGGGGGACCGGGACGCGAATTCTTCGCCTCCGGCCGCAACTGGGAACTCCCCGGAGGAGCGGCGTGGGACAAGGATATGAAGCTCACGGGCAAGTGGCGGATGGAGATTTCCGACTCCGAAACCGCCGCCCGGACCGAATTCCTCCACGTCCTCGAAGCGACCCCGGCCGACACCCCGGCGATGGTCAAAACCGAAGTGATTGAAACCACCCCCAAGGCCGTCACCGTCAAAATCGTCGACCGCGCCGGCACCGAGTGGCAGCTGACCTTCAACCGCACCGGCGAAGTCGGTCTCCGGCTCAAGGAAACCGCCGCCGACGGCCAGGTCCGCTTCGAAGCCGCGCTGCCGACCCAGATCGAGAAACGCTGAAAATGGTCAGCGCGCCGAAAGCACGAATTCCTCGCTGGCTCCGGGCAGCAACGTGATTTCGGCGCGCGCGCCTTCGATCCTGACATTGCCGGTTTCGGCTTTCCAGTCGCCGCGGAGTTCCATGGTCACCACCCGGGCCACCGGGTAATCTTTGGGGCCGAGTTCAGCCGCCGGTTTGGTGAAGCCGAGGTCGGGGTCGGTCACGCTGACCGTCCAGCGGCTTTCGGAGCGGTCCTTCTGGCAAAGCACCAGGCCGGGAATCGAGATCGATTTGACCGGCGCCGGGCCGGGGAGTTCGGCCCCGGGCTTGATCACCATCGCCGACCACAGCTGGTCGCCGATGAAATTGACCACGTGGGCCTGATTGTCGGCGCGCAGCACCTCATAAGGCAGCTTGCCCTTGCGCAGCGCGGAGATTTCCGCCGGGGTGGCGTTGATCCTGACGGCGTACTCGTAGCGGCCGTCTTTGGGGGCGCGGCCGTGACGCAGGATCGCTTTTTCAAAGTAACCGCTGCCGACGGCGTCGCCGCGATCATTGGGCCCCTTCTGCATCGCCTTGCTGACGATCAATTTCTGCCCGGGAGGAATGTAATAGGCGCAGCGGTTGTTGTCGGTCAGGATAACCGCCTTTTTGCCGTCGTACTGCTTGAGCGACGGGTCGGGGCCTTCGGCGGCGAGGTAATTCTGAAAGAGGGTGGTATCGGTCTCGACCTTGTCCTGGTCGTTTTTGATATCGGTGCCGAGCGCGACCACGAGATTTCCCGAGAGATGATAGCTTTTGAACGCGGTGAAGTCCGGATTGACCGGGTCGCGGAGTTCAAAGCCGTAGATGCTGTTGCGGTTCTCGATCGTCCCGCCCCCCACCAGCACCGCGTCGTTGAAGGTCCGGCCATACCCCATCGCGGCCGGCAGCTCAAGCGCCTCCGGAGTCAAATTGAGCGAAGTCGCGCCGGGAAAATGGGCGAAATCCCAGCCGGAATTGACCCGCCCGCTCTCGGCGGCGTTCTTGCCGTTGCCGAAGATCTGCAATGTGCCGTGGCTGACGAAGCGGCAGTATTTGTTCTCGTAGCCCTTGGGATTGCGCGCGCCGATTTCGAAATCCCAGGCGTACTTGCCGAAGCCGCGGATCGCGACCATCCAGTTGTCGCGGCGGTGAATCAGTAGCGCCGAATTGTAGTAGTTGAAAGCGCCGTGCGGCGGCGTCACTTTTTCGCGCACGATCTTGTCGGCCTGGGCGGCGGCCTGGCGCATCGCGCTGAACTGGCCCTCGCCCTCGGAGAAGTTGAGGAAGCGGAAATTGCTCTTGACCAGTTCGCTCTCCTGGAACTGACGCTTGAAAATCGCCGCGATTTCGCGGTCAAGGGGGTCGAGCAGCAACGAGTAGGCGTAAGCCGGCGCCAGCGGCCGGGCGGCGGCGTCGTAAAAGGCCCAGCGGACATTGGTCGCCGCCGGAGTGTCGAATTTCTGCTGCTGGCGGTCAAAGGTCACCAGCGCGCGATGCAACTCGGCGAGCCGCCCGGGATTGAGACCGTACGGGGTGCCCCGCAGCAGATACGCCATCGTCGCCAGCGCCATCAAACCGTCCGGGCCGTAGGCGGCATGGGCGACCTGGCCGTGGTGAAAAGTCGAGCCGTCGGGTTTGATCAGATCACCGTAACCGCCGGTGATCACCAGCTGTTCGTCGAGAATCTGCTTGAGGGTATTTAAACGGATACTGGCATCGGCGTCATCCATGGTCAGGATGGAGCAGAGCGAATCAACCATCCCGGTCCGCAGCACATCCGCCGACGGCGGCGACCATTTGGCGGGCGCGATGGCGAAAGCGTTGAAACGCGAATACCACAACTGCGCCTTGCGCAGATCCTCGAAGAGCCCGGCCGCCTTGAGCTCTTTCGGCATCAGGAACAAAGTCTGACCGAGTCCCCAGGCGACGAACATCGCGTGCCAATTGTGGTCGGCACCCTCGGCGAAGCCCTGGTAGCGCATCAAGCCGAGGATATTGACGACCGCGTCGCGAATCTCCGGCTTCTGATAGAATTCGTTGCCGGGAAAATTGATGCTGTAGGCGCAGGCGAGCGGAAAACAGGTTTTGGCGGCCATCTCGCGCCACAGATTGTCATAACCGTCACCGGGCTCGGGGCCGCTCTTGAAGCGATACTTGCCGTCGACTTGCCGGATGTCCCAGCTCCGGTAGCGCTCCAGCGCCTCCCGCGCGGCACTGAGAATGATCTGATGCCGGGCGGCGACCAGGGGGTCTTCGGCGGGCAGGCCGCTCACGGTCAGCCAGTTGCGAACCCGTTTCCGGAGTTCGCGGATCGCATCGCGCTGAAATCCGGAGACCGGCGGCGCTTTGGCGAAACGGTTTTCGAGTTTGCGGTATTCGCTGATAAAAATGTTGCCGGGAATGTCGCTCTGGGTCATCGCCGGGCGCTTGGGGTTGACGAAGGGAAGCTGGAAGTTGCCCACCCGCTGCCACGAACCGACCGGCGAGAGCGCGTCGAAATACAGGTCGACCGCTTTTTCGCCGCGGTAGGTCAGCGTCACTTGCTCGGCGGCGGCGCGATTGGTTTTCGGCTTGAGGTCTTCGACGGGGGCGATCCGGATCGACCGCCAGTACTTGAAGTTGAGCGGAATCTCGAACTTGTAATCGCACTTTCGCGAGGGGTCGCCGATCACCGCCTCGAGTTTGCCCCCGGACTCGGCCGGGTTGTAGAGGAAAAACGACAGTTCCCGGCGCGGACTCTCGGCCAGCGGCAGCGCCAGCGTGATGCTCTCTCCCGGCCGCGCGTCCCAGCGCAGCGAATGCGTTCCGAAGCGGTAGGTCGATTCGTCAAGCGCAACCCGTCCGCTCACCTTGGCCGCATCTTCGGCCGTCTCAAAGGAGTTCGCCGCCAGCGTCAGCGCCCCGGCCAGCAGCATTCCCGTCAAAATTCGATCCATTGGCAACCTCTGATTCTTCATTGATGCAACCATATTGACGCGGTTGCAGAGACATAATTTTAACAATAGTGTGCCGGAAGTGAAAATTCAAGACCGCCAACCGCCGATCCCGTCGGCCATGATCCCGCAAAAGCCCCCCACCCATTCGCCGCCGGGGAAGCAGCCCAAAAGAAAGCAAAACAATTCAAGAGAGAGGAAGAAAAACGTTTCAGATTGGACTATTATATCAGTATCGTTGAAAAATTGTCGACCAAAATCCAACGTCCCACCGGGAGGAAAAAATGCTTCATATCACCCGCGAAGAGCGCAACCGGCTGAAAATGCTGGCGGCCGAGGTTGCCGCCCTGGTCGATCCGGAAGCCGACGCGGCCAAAATCGCCTTCTGGAAGCGTCACAACACCTTGCGCGGCGAGCGTCCGGCGGTGTTCATCAGCCCCGACAACGCCTGGCTTGAGCTGATTCCGGCCTCGCATCGCCTTTGCCGTGACCCGTTTGCCCGCGAACTCGAATACCAGCTGCTGCAGCGGATCGCCCGGCACCGTTATCTGCCCGACGACGTGCCGCTGACCCGGGTGGTGAAAATTCCCAAAGTGATCCGCAACACGATGTGGGGGATTGCCCCCAAGCGCGAATATTTCGGCGACGACGGCTCCTCCTGGCACCATGTGCCGATCATCGAAAAGGCGGCGGACTGGAAACAGCTGTCGATGCCCGAAGTTTCTTTTGACGAAGCGGCGACCCGGGAACAGCTCGACTTCGCCCGCGAACTTTTGGAACCTCAGCTCGAAGTCAAATCGGTCGGCCGCGCCGGATTCAGTTTCCACCTGATCCATTATTATTGCGACTACCGCGGCATGGACAACCTTTATCTCGATCTCCTCGACGAGCCGGCGATGGTTCACGATGTGATGCGCTTCTTCACCGAGGGACTCAAATCGATGATCCGCCAGTACGAAGAGCAGAACCTGATGGAACTCAACAACGACGATACCTTTCACTATACCGGCGGAATCGGGTACAACGACCTCGAACTGCCGTCGCCCGGCAATTCGCCCGGCCAGGTCCGCCGCCGCGATCTGTGGGCCGCCGCCGAGGCGCAGGAGTTCTGCAACGTCTCGCCGGAAATGCACGAGGAATTCGCCCTGAGCTACGAACGCGAACTCCTCGAGGGCTTCGGCCTCAACGGCTACGGCTGCTGCGACGACCTCGGCAAAAAACTCGAATACGTGCTGAAAATCAGCAATCTCCGGCGGGTGGCGATCTGTCCTTGGGCGGATATCGACGATTTCCGCCCGGTGCTCGGAGACCGCTATCTGATGACCTGGAAACCGCAGCCGAGCTACCTCGCCCACGACCGCCTCGACACCGCCGCAATCGAAACCGAACTGCGCGCCGGTCTGGTCAAAGCGCGGGGCGGACGGCTCGAACTGATCCTCCGCGACACCAACACCTGCCGCGGCGAGCTGTCGCGCTTCGCCGCCTGGGTCGCCATCGCCCGCCGCGCCATCGCCGAACTTTGGGAATAAATTGGCTCGGAAAAATTCTGCGCGCGCGACTCGGGACTTGAAAGCGGCAACCCGGCGCTTTACAGTGTATACCGTACCAGACACAAATCATTGACAGGGGGTTGAAAAATGACGCCGTCGCTTTTTTCGGTCAGTTACGCCGGATATTGGGGCCAGCACCGGCTCTCCGCGGTCGAATTCATCGCCAAGGCCGCGTCGCTCGGCTATCGCGCGGTACAGCTCGCGGGCAAAAAGCCCCACCTCGACTTTGTCGCGATCAGCGACCGTGAGCTCGACGCCATCGCCGCCGCGGCGGCGGAGCACGGGGTCGAAATCCGCACCATCGCCGCCTACACCGACTTCACCGCCGGCGCGACATCGCCCGGCACCCCCTTTGTCGAAATGCAGCTCGGGTACCTCAAGAGCCTGGCGGCGATCGGACGGAAACTCGGTGCGAGTCAGCTCCGGATCTTCAGCGGCTATAACTACGATCCCGACAATGCTCCCGGTGAATGGCGGCAATGCGTCGCGGCGGTCCGCGAAAGCGCGGCGATCGCCGCCGACGCCGGACTCAAACTCGGACTCCAGAATCACCACGACACCGCGGTCGGCGTCGACGCCTACTGCGAGTTCCTCGACGAGGTCGACCACCCCGCCTGCTTCGCAATGTTCGACCCCTGGGCTCCGGCGCTTCACGGTGACGACCTGTATCAAGTCGGCCGCCGCCTGGCTCCCCGGATGATCCAGACCACGCTGGCCGATTACATCAAACTCCCGCGCTACCGCTATCGCCCCGCCCTGGTCAATTACGAACCGATGACCCCGATGCTCCGGGCGGTGCCGCTGGGGCATGGCTTCATCGACAACGCCGCTTTTTTCCGGGGTCTGCACGAAGGCGGCTTCGACGGCGACGTGGTCTACGAAATGTGCTCCCCGCTCCGGGGCGGCGGCTCCGAAGCGAACCTCGACCGCGCCGCCGCGATCAGCCTGGCGGCGATCAAAGTTCTGATCAACTGAGCCATATTTCCGGTAAAAAATCCGCCGCGGACTTGCATCCCGGCGTTCCGGGTTTATAGTGAAAGTCACCGACAAAATCAAAGTGAATCACATTCCCGAGGAGCAAAGGCGATTAATTTGGATCACCTGATCAGTTTTTGCACCGAAAGCCGCGGCGTCAAACTTGAAAAAGCGTTTCAACGGCACTATTCTCAAGATGAATGCAATTCATACTGAGTGATCAACCCGGAAAGGATGCAAGATGAAAAAATGGTTTCTGATGTGCGTCGCGGCGCTCGCCGTGATGTCGGTCCAGGCGGCGGATTTGCTCGCCGACCTGACTCCCGGACGACTCCAAAAAGAGGTCGGCGAAGTCAAACTGATCAAAGTCAATGGCAAGAATGCGATTGAGCTCACCGGAGTGACCGGCAAGAAAACCGCCAGCAACAACCTTTACTTGAATTTCTCGCTCCGTCTCGCCCAGCCGATTTCGCTGGAGGGAAAAACGCTGCAGATCAAAGCTTTGTCCAAAACCCAGCCCCCCGGCTTCTACGTCCGCGCCTACAACGCCGGCGACAAAAAAGCGGCCTGGAGCTTCCTTTCCTGGGAAAAACGCCTCGGCGGCGAAGAAACCACCATCAACCTCACCGGCGGCCGCAGCGACCTGCTGCAGTGGGAACCGGCCATGACCTCCGGCAACAAAGCCGAAAAGATCGACCGGATTCAATTCTACATCGGCGCCCCCGATGGTGAAACGCCCTTTGATCTGATGATCACCGGTCTGCAGGACGTCGCCGAACTCCCGCCGGACAAGATCCCCGCCGGCGGAACGTCGGCCGGCGCCAAGCCGGAACTGGCCAAAGCGGTGGAACTCCCCAAGAGCACCTTGCTGGTCAAAAACGGCGTCGCCAACGCCGAAATCCTCCATCCCGCGAGCGACGCCGGGCGCGCCGCCGCCGCCAAGATCGCCGCCGCGGTCAAAGCCGCCACCGGCGTCGAACTTCCGGCCCGTCCCGGCGTCTATGACGACTACAAGAGCGCCAAAAACCTGATCATCCTCGGCAACCTCTTCAGCAATCCGGCGTTGCAAGTCCTTTACAGCCGCAAACAGACCAATGTCGACGGCTACCTTCCCGGCGTCAACGGCTGGACGGTGGAGTCGATCCTCGAACCGGTCAACCGCGAAGCCGACGTGATCGTGCTCGGCGCGTCCGACGACGCCGGACTCGCCCGCGCCGCCGACGAGTTCGCCAAGCGGGCCAAGGCCGCGGCCAAAGACAAGACCCTCGACTTCCCGCTGACCTTCGCCTACGAATACGCCGCCGGCATCGCCAACGACACCACCGCCAAGGATCACGTCGAGAAAAACATCGCCACCGCCCACCAGCGGCTCCGCGACGGCGCCCACACCGCGCTCGGCGGCCAGCTCTCCTCAATCGGCGACCGCTACCGGCTCTTCCGCAACAGCGCCGACGCCAAATCGTATCTCGAAGTCGCCAAAATTTACGTCGAAAGCGCCAAAAGCGATCCGCGCAAGTTCGGCGGCGCGTGGGGTTTCGACAGCGACTTCCCGTCCTATGAAGCCTTGACCGCGTGGGATCTCATCGAGCACGACCCGGCGCTGAGCGCCGACGACCGGCTGGTGATCAGCAACGTCCTCCTGCGCTGGCTCAACGAGGCGATCTACGCCGAAGCGAGAGGCGGCGCCAAAGTCAAGGGCCCGGTCAGCAACCATCTGACCTTCTGCTCGATGGGCACCATGGCCGGCGGCTTGTATTTCAGCAAATATTACGCCAAGGAACTTCCGCAGACCGCGACCTGGCTCAAAACCGTCAATCACGTCTTCCGCAATCAGGGTTCGTTCGGCAAAGTCCACGACGACTGCGACTCCTACCAGTGGCTGACCTGGCGGCACCTCTTTGTCTACACCATGGCGATGCCCGATGATCAGATCCTCAAAAACGGGGTCGCCAAACGGATGGCCGACATCGTCGGGATCACCATGGACAACCTCGGCACCCAGGCTCCCTACGGCGACGACAGCGGCTGGAAGTCCTCCGGCGGCGACGTCGGCGTGCTCGAAATGTACCACGCCGCCACCCGCGACCCGATCGCCGCGGCGCTGCTCAAGATCAAACGCGACAACGGCGCCAAGCCGCGCATCGGCGGTTTCTGGGGCCCGATCGATCCCAAGCCGACCACGGTCTTCGACGGCCTCAAAGTGCTGTCGATGGATCCCGGCTTCTACCAGTACACCAAGAACTACGGCAAGATTCCGCCGCTCGAACGCAGCTACGACAAATTCTCTTTCCGCGCCAAACTCGAGCCCCAGGCGCTCTACATGCTGGTCGACGGCATCAACAACGGCGGCCACCGCCATGCCGACGCCAACAGCGTGCTGCGCTTCACCCAGTTCGGCCGCGAATGGCTGGCCGAAAACGAGTATATCAAAAACCAGCAGAAATATCACAACTCGCTGCTGCTGCTCTTTGAAGGCGAAGCCTATCAGCTCCCCGACTACATGGAGATGGTGGACACCGCCGACAACGATGATTTCGGTTATTTCGTCTCCCGCGCCAACAGCGTCGGCCCGGCCGACTGGGTCCGCTACTTCGTCTGGCTCAAAAAAGATCAGGCCTGGCTGCTGATCGACGAAGTGCTGCCGCAGAAAGACGGCCTTTTCCGCTTCACCCAGCGCTGGAACGGCATCGGCGAACGCACCGACCGCCCCGACGGCTACGAGCTCACCCAGCAGGGCGGCGCCGCGATGCGCATCCAGACCACCGGCGACATTCCGCTCTCGACCTACGACAACGCCGACCTCGGCAAGCAGTGGGTGAGCTACCCCTTCGCCAAGCCGGTAATCCGGGTGGTCGACCAGACCCTTGAGGGAGCGCAGAAAGCCGGGGCCAAGGTCCAGCTGGCCGCGCTCTGGCACGGCTCCGCCAAAGGTGCGGTTCCGGAATGGGCGATCGACCGGATCAAGGACGGCTTCAGCGTCGACACCGGAGTTAACAGCTATCAGATCACCACCGGCCAGGGCGGCAAGCTCAAGGTTGTCCTCGCCCCCGAAGCCAAAAAGGTCGTGCCGCGCAAAGCCTCGACCGCCGCGGCCGCGGCCGCCGCTATCCCCGCCGCCGCGATCGAGTGGCGCGACAATCGCACCAGCGACGGCGCGTTCTGCTTCACCGCCCCCGCCGTCCGCACCGCGCTGCCCTTCAAGCTGGAAGCGCCGACTCCGACCCCCAACGGCAACGTCTTCATCGACAGCGCCGCCAACACCATTGACGCCCTCAACGACGGCACCTGGGAAGACGGCGGCGACTCGGTGATGTTCAACCCCAATCAAAAGGTGGTGCTGACCTACAGTTTCGCCGCCAAGCAGATTTTCTCCCAGGTTGACGCGCAACTCTGGTGGGCCGCAAGCTCCAGCCGCGGCACCGCCTACAAACTCGAGACGATGACGGTGGAATTGAGCGATGACAACTTCACCAAGGACATCCGCAAAGTCGGCGAAATCAACGCTTCGAGTGCGACCCACCCGAGTTTCGGCAAACCGGTGCTGTTCCGGGCCGAATTCGCCCCCGCCGCCGCCAGCGCGGTGCGGATCTCGCTGACCCCGCAGAAGAACACCGCGATCTATCTCGGTGAAATCCAGCTTTTCGGCAAAGTCGCCCCCGGCACCAAGCTCCCGTCCAAAGCGGCCGTCTTCAGCCGGGTGATCCGGGTCAAGGACGCCAAACATGACGGCCTCGCCGCCGCCACCCGCGACGGCTACGTCTACTTCCTCGACAACAGCGGCAAGGAGACCGGCAAGCTGAAGATCGCGGCCGCGATCAACGACCTCG
This sequence comes from uncultured Victivallaceae bacterium, assembly GCA_964599205.1. Lineage (GTDB taxonomy): Bacteria > Verrucomicrobiota > Lentisphaeria > Victivallales > Victivallaceae > JAVBUI01. Next base: position 20,288 of record CAZRFG010000005.1, on the reverse strand, counting down.
CCGCCATCGACCTTGACAACGACGGCGAAAAAGAGCTGCTGCTGGCCTGCCAGGACACCTATCTGCGCGCAGTCAAACGAGACGGCAAAGAGCTCTGGAAGAAGAAATTCGACTTCTATCGCCTCTACCCCGACGTGACCATCGTCAAGACCGCCGATATCAACGGCGACGGCAAAGAGGAAATCCTGGTCGGCTGCGACAACTGGCGGACCTATGCCTTTGACCTCACCGGCAAGGAGCTCTGGAACTACGAAGTGGTCCATCCGACCCGGGCGATCGAAGTCGCCGATATCGACGCCGACGGCAAGCCCGAGATCATCTGCGGCACCCGCTACATGTGGGCCACCGTGCTTGACAACCGCGGCTTGAAGCGCTGGGGCAGCCGCTTCGGCGTCGGCTGCCGCGCGGTCGCCGCCCCGCTCAACGGGAACAAGGGCGAGCGCAACGTGGTGCTCGGGATCGACTCCGGGCTGGTGACCTTCCACGACAAGGCGGGTAAGGAACTCGCCGACTTCTTCACCGGCGACGAAATCTTCATGATGACCGAAACCGCCGCCAAGGACGGCAAGCAGGATGTCTTCATCTCGTCGTTCAACGGCTACGTCTACCGTTTCAGCGCCGACGGCAAACGCCGCTGGAGCGTCGCCTTGCCGGCGGCGGTCAAAGTGGTCAAGGCGCTGCCCGACGGCGGCGCGGTCGCGGGCACCATCGACGGCGACGTCGCGGTGATCACTGCTGACGGCAAGCTCAAGAGCATCAACAAGCTCAATGGTGAAATCACCGATATTCTGGTCGACGGCCCGAGTCTCCGGGTTACCACCGACGGCGGCGAGATCGCCTCGCTCAAACTCTGAGCAATTGAGCTCATCCGGCGCACCGTTTTTACGACGGGGCGCCGTTTTTTGCTTATTTTTCAGCGTAAAATGCGGGATCCCGCCTCACTATCGATAATTTTTACTTGCAAAATGAAGGGCGGTGTGATATTTTATCAGCAACCCCATTAAAAAGGAGGGATTTTCGGATGAGAAAACACCAACTTCTCTGGATCGCAGCGCTGATGGCGCTCTGTTTCACCGCCCGCGCCAATGACACCCAATGGGACTTCCTGCAATTCGGCTTCGGCCCGAACTATCCGGACTCCCAGGATTCGGTGGCGGTCTACGGCACCCGGATCGGCTTGCCGGTCTGCGGCGGCAAGGCGGCGGTCAACGGCCTTGAATTCGCAGTGGCCGGCGCGCTCAGCGACCAGGTCAACGGCGTCCAGCTGGGCGCGCTGATGTCGATCGCCAAAGAAGTCAACGGCCTCCAGATTTCGGTCTACAACCAGACCGAGGGCGGCACCGATGTCCAGATCGGCGCGGTCAACGTCGCCAAGGGCAAAGGCATTCAGTTCGGTATCGTCAACTATATCGAGGGCTCCTGTCTTCCCTGGATGATCCTCTGCAACTTCAAATTCTGAAGGAATTTTGATTATGAAACATCTTATCGTTGCCGCCGCGTTCGCGGTGATCTTCCCGCTCGTCCAAGTCAGCGCCGCCGATGCCGCTCCGGCCAAGGCCGC
>CAZRFG010000005.1:0-18627 GCA_964599205.1 uncultured Victivallaceae bacterium | reverse complement strand
GTCAAGAGCGGCTGGCCGATGTGCAGCGGTATCGGCTCCGTCAAAGGGGTTGAAGTCTCGTGGTTCTACTCCGGCACCGCCAACATCCAGGGGGTTCAGGCGAGCTGGTTCGTCACCAACGCCGACATTCTCTACGGGATCCAGGCCTCGATGGGCTTCAACCGCGTGGCGCAGGAAATGAACGGCATCCAGGCCACTTTCGGCCTCAACATCGCCGACCAGGTCAAGGGGCTCCAGGCTTCCGGCTTCAACATTTCCGGCGACGTCAAGGGCTTCCAGCCCGGCCTCTGCGGCAATATCTCGGGCAACGTCACCGGCTGCCAGATGGGCCTCTTCAACGCCAGCAAAGATATCAACGGCTTCCAGGCGGCGGGCGTCAACGTCGCCAAGGAAGTCAGCGGCATGCAGCTCGGCTTCGTCAACGTCGCCCAGAAAAAGAGCCTTCAGTTCGGTCTGGTCAACGTGATCAAGGACGGCCCGCTGCCGTTCTTCCCGATCGTCAACTTCGCTTTCTGAAGTCAGTCGCGTCTCAACGCGGGCAAGCAATTGCCCGCGTTTTTTTTGCCCGCGGCAAAATAAATCAGACGTTCGGCAATCGATATTGATGTCAGGCTTTTCAATGAATCATTATGGAGAAAACAAAAATGTTCATTTCCCGCCGCCTCGCCTGGGGATTGCTGGCCGCCGTGCTGCCGCATCTGCCGGTCGCCGCCGACACCCCGATCGATCCCGCGCCGCTGCTCAAGGGCTTCGTCCACCGGCAGGTCAATTTCGCGCCCGGCAAGGAATACGACGCCGAAGCGCGTAAATTCCAGGGCATTCCGACCATTGAGCGCGCTCCCGGCGGGCGGCTGTGGGCGGTCTGGTACGCCGGGCCGGTGACCGAGGATCGGAATAACTATCTGGTCGCGGCCACCAGCGCCGACGGCGGCAAAAGCTGGAGCGAAGTCAAATTCGTGGTCGATCCCGACGGCGACGGCCCCAAGCGGGTGGCGGATCCGTGTCTGTGGCGGGATCCATCGGGGAAGCTGTGGCTTTTCTGGTGGCTTCAAGACCGCGAAGCGGGAGTCAGCGCGACGATGGCGATCAACACCGCCAATCCCGATGACGAAAACCCGACCTGGAGCGAGCCCCGGCCGCTCTTCCAGGGGGTGATGATGAACAAGCCGATCGTCAGTTCAAGCGGCGAATGGCTGGCTCCGTCGGCGCTGTGGAAGCAGGACAACGGCAGCATGGTGATGGTGAGCGGCGACGGCGGTCGGAGCTGGGCGCTCCGCGGCGCCGCCACGGTGCCGGTCGACCGCCGCAGCTGCGACGAACACATGCTGGTCGAGAAAAAAGACGGCACGCTCTGGATGCTGGTCCGTACCGCAACCTGCGGCATCAGCGACGCGGTGTCAAAGGATCAGGGACGCACCTGGAGCGAGATGAAGGATTTTCAGCGACACGCCACCAGCCGCTTTTATATCGGACGCCTGAAGTCGGGCAATCTGCTGCTGATCCGCCACGGCAAAATCGGCGAGCGCGGCGGCCGGACCGATCTCACCGCCTATCTTTCGCGCGATGACGGCGCGACCTGGGAGGGCGGGCTGCTGCTCGACAACCGTCCGAGCGTCTCCTATCCCGACGCCACCCAGGGGCCGGACGGCACCATTTACGCGATCCACGACTGGGCGCGGTATGACGACAAAGAGATCACCTTCACCGCCTTCACCGAGGAGGACATCCTGGCCGGGGACTTCGTCTCCGCCGCCGCCCGTCCGAAAACGCTGGTCAACAAATCGACCGGAATCAATCCCAAGCCGCGGCTGCAGAAACTTCCGCCGGCGTCGCTGCGCGCCGACAGCGCCGCCGCCCCGCTCGCCGCCGCCACCGGCGCGAAATTCGACCTCCCGGCCGATCAGGTCGCGGAGTTCAAGGCGGATGCGAAACTCTTCGCCGACCGCAATCACCGGCTGGCCGAACCGCCGGAGAAGTTCCGCAAGTGTCATTTCGCGGTCGCGCCGATCGGGGGTTTCGAGGCGACCTGCGTCGAGCCCGGGGTGGTCTATGTCTTCACCCCGCAGCCCGACCGCAACCGCGACAGCGCCGCCGAAGCGCTGCTGAAGCAGGGCTTCGTCAAAACCGCGGAACCCGAATTCATCCTCTTCAAGCGCCCGCAACCCAACTTGGCCGAGGCTTGCACCGTCTACCAGAAAGAGCTCAAAAAAGGCGAAACCGTCAAAATCGCCAAGTGGGGCGTCATCGTCTATTGATCCACTCCGATGTTCCCCGGCGGGAGGCTTCTCCCGCCTTTTTTTTGCTTTTTTTTTGAAAATCGGTTGACAACGCGGCGGAAGTTCGCTATAATATTAAATATCGTACCATGATATTTAGAAAAAGCGAGAGAACAATGATCGAAAATGAACGCCGGATTCTGAGTTACGCCCGCCGCAAGGGGGCGATCAGCAAGCCCGAACTCTGCCGCAGCAGCGAAGTCAACTGCGGCTGGGCGACGGCGTCGAAACTGATCGACCGCCTGGTCAAGGAAGAGGTGTTCGAAGTCGCCGGCACCGACGGCATCTCCCGCCGCTACGGCAAAAACGCGATCGCCTACAAACTCAGCGAAAAACAGCACCTGACCGTGGCGATCGACGTCGAAAAAACCGTGACCCGGACCGGCATCGTCGCCTTGAGCGGCCGGATTCTCGCCGCAACCACCCGGCCGACCCCGCCCAAGTTCGATTACGACGTGCTGCGCGACTTTCTGGTCGACATCCTGTCCGGGATTTTAGGCGGCTCCGCTCACCGGCCGGGCGATTTCGCCGGGATCGGAATCGGGATTCCGGTCACCGTCGAATTCCTCCGGCGCGGCGGCGACGTCTGCAGTGAACTCGGCGGGGAACTGGCCGCCCGGATGAGCTGCGACTGCCGCGTCGCCAACAACATTGCGGTGCTCGGCGAATACTTCCGATGCACCTCGGGACTGACCGACTTCGCGCTGGTCGGCCACCGCACCGGGATCGGCGGGGCGGTGGTGACCGACAACCGCCTCCAGCGCGGCCGCGGCGGTGCGGGCGAATTCGGCCGCTTCAAGCTCGCCGACGGACGGACGCTCGAGGAAGCGGTGTCCTTCCCCGCCCTCGCCCGCCGCTACCGCGAAAAAACCGGCCGCGAACTCGGCTCAATGGCCGCGCTCTTTGACTGCGTCGCCGCAGGAGAAGCCGAGGCGGAGGAACTCGCCGGAGAACTCGCGGCGGCGCTCCATCAGCTCTTCGCCGCGCTCGATTGCATGCTCAATCCTCCGATGGCGGTGATCGCCGGGGACTTCGGTCCCCAGGGGCAGCAGCTGGAAAAATTGATTACCCGCCTCAATCCGGCCCCCGTTTGCAAAATTATCTATCGATCGACCGGCGGCGAGGATTACCTCCTCGCCGGTGCGATGCAAATCCAGAATCGTTATTTCCTCTAACTCAAATTCACCAAGGAGCAGAATCATGACCCATTCACCCCGACTCACCGTCCGGCAAAAGGACCAACTGAGCGAACTCGCCCTCGCGCTGGTCGACCAGCAGGCCGCCCATCTGCTGGTCCCCCCCTACCGCAACTCCACCGGCCACTGGTTCGGCGGCGGCAACATGATCGCCGAAAAGGACGGCATTTACCTCGTCGGCCGCTACCGCAACTTCGGCGACTCGCGCACCGGGCTCGACCTCGGCGAACGCGGCCTCGAGCTGGCGATTTTCCGGGCCGACCGTTTCGACGGTAAATTTGAGAAAGTGAGGAGTTTCAGCAAGGCCGACTTGTCGCTTCCCGGCCGCGAAGTGGTCTCGATCGAGGGCGCGGCGCTGTTCTGGAAAAACGGCAAGCTCGAACTCTATTTCTCGGCGGAAAAGAACATCCCTTACCCCGCCAGCCTCACGCCGTACCTCAAAAACGGCTGCGGGGTGTGGGAAATCGACAAGATCACCGGGAACGACATCGCCTCGCTGGCGGCCTCCACGGTGGAACCGGTGCTGCGCTCGAACGACCACGCCGCGCTCCATGTCAAGGACCCGGTGGTGTTTGCGATGGAGAACGTCGGCGACGTGCTCTTGTACAGCACCGCCCCCTTCACCTGGGCCAGCGGGAACACCGGGATGGCGCTTCGCACCGAGGCCGAATTCAAACTCGTCACCCCCGACTTCTTTCCGCGCGGCAACGTCTGGGACGTCGCCGAATTCCGGATCACCGAACGCATGAAAGTGCCGCAAGTCGGCGTGTTCAAAGAGCTGCCGCCGTTGTCGCTCTACTTCTACGACGGGGCCGAATGCGTCCGCAAGCTTGACGAACACCCCGGCGCCCATTCCCGTCCGCGCGGGTACTCCTGCGAGGAGCTGACCGGCCTCGCCTGGGGCTTCGACCACGAGTTCCCCAAGATCGAACGCCTCAGCATCGACTTCCCGCTGACCATCTCGCCGTACGGCACCGGCTGCAGCCGCTACGTTTCGACGCTGACCACCGCCGACGCGATCCACGCCTTCTGGCAGCAGTCGCAGAGCGACCTCTCGCAGCCGCTGGTCGGCCACTCGCTTTCGCTCGACCAGGTCAAAGCGATCCTGAGCTGAGTTTCCGCCTCCCCGCGGGCCTCGCCGGTGCTCTCGCCGGCAAGGCCCGCTTTTTCGGGTTGCAAACCGGCGGAAACGGCGCTACTGTAAGGAAAACGCCAACGAAAGGTTCCCGATGCTCGCTTTTCTTGCCGCCCTCTGGCTCGGCGCTCAATTCACCGCCGCCACGCCCGCTTCACCCGACACCTATACCGCGACCGATGCCCTGGGGCGGCGACTTCCCCTCGGCGGCGAGCCGGACGTCCCCGCCCCGGCCCCGGAGCGCAAGGTCGGTATCTTCTATTTCCTGTGGCACGGGGAGCACGGCAAAGAGGGCCCCTTTGACATCAGCCGGATCATCAATCGCTACCCCGACGCCGCCCGCAACCCCGCGCGCTGGGGCGGGCACGGCGTCTACCACTGGTGGGGCGAGCCGCTGTTCGGTTACTACACCAACCGCGACGCGTGGGTGATGCGAAAACACATCGAGCTCCTGACCGACGCCGGGATCGATTTCGTGGTCTTCGACACCACCAACGGCCCGACCTACCGCGAGAGCGCCCTCCTCTTTCTCAAGCTTCTCAACGAATACGCGGCGCAGAATTTCAAAGTACCGCAGGTCGCCTTTTACACCCACACCGCCTCGGGAGAAACAATCAATACGCTCTACCGCGAAATTTACCAGGCCCACGCCGAATACGCGCCGCTCTGGTTCCGGATCGACGGCAAACCGATGATCATCGGCCACGCCGCCGACCCCGGGCTGGCTCCGGAGTGCAAAGCCTTTTTCCGGATCAAACAGAGCCAGTGGCCCAATGAATACGATCTTGCGGGCCGCTTCATCCATCACCGCGACGGCTTCCCGTGGATCTCCTTTGAAGAAAAATCGCATCTATTCGACGCGATCAAACCCTCGGTGATCAGCGTCTCGGTAGCCCAGCACAACGGCACCATCAAATTCAGCTCAAGCGCGCTCTACGGCGACCGCAGCAACCGCACCCGGAGTTGGCACGACGGGGCCAACGACCCCGCGCCCGACGCCTTTTCGCGGGGGTACAACTTCGAGCGCGAATTCAGCTACGCAATCCGGCAACAGCCCGACCTGATTTTCATCACCGGCTGGAACGAGTGGATCGCCGGCAACTGGGGGACCGGCAAAGGCCCCGAGCCGGTGGTCTTCGTCGACTGCTGCGACGTCAACAACAGTCGCGACATCGAGCCGATGAAGGGCGGCTACGGCGACAACTATTATCTGCAGATGGCAGGCTGGATCCGCCGCTACCGGGGCGCGGCCCGGCCGGTTGCGGATCATGAATTCCGCACCATCGATTTCGCCCGCGGATTCCGCGACTGGGAGACGGCGGCAAGCCGTTACGCCGATTACGCCGGAGACACCGCGCCGCGCGACGCGGCGGGCTACGGCGAACTCCGCTACCGCAACAGCACCGGCCGCAACGACTTCGTCCGTAGCGCGGCGGCAACCGACCGCGACCACCTCTATTTTCTCATCGAAACTCGCGAACCGCTCAAACTCCCCGCCGGGGAGCGCGGCATGTACCTCCTGCTCCGCACCGCGGCGGGCGGCGTTTATCCTTACCTCCTCGACTGCCGCAGCGGCGAAAACGACAGCCGGCTGTATGCCGAAACTTCGACCGGCGAATACCGCGAAACCGCCCGCTGCCGTTCGATGACGGCGGACAACCGTATGCAAATCGCCATCCCGCGAAGCGCCCTCGGCCTCAAGCCGGATCAAGCCTTTGACCTCGAATTCAAGTGGAGCGACAACCAGCAGGATTTAACCAAGGGAATCGACTTCGACGCCTTCTACACCGACGGCGACGCCGCGCCGGGCGGCCGGATGAATTACCTCTACCGCTTCCGCCCCGCCCCGGTGAAATAACCCTTTTAGCCGGTGACGGGGCAAAAATGTAGTGGTTTTTGTGGCAGCTGCCAGATCTGCATTTTTTGCGCAAATCAAGGATATCTGACTAAAAAAACTGCAGGCAAAGCAAAAAAACAGGTGGGCGACGAGTCAATCGCAAGCGATCCGAATTCTGGGCAAAATGATCATCAACCCATTTTTTACGCTCAAAAATAGCGAATTTGGTTTGATTTCACCCAAGAAAAAAAGTAGCTTCAAACGGTACTTCGGGGGTATTTTCATGATAAAACGGCACCAACCGGCACCCCTTTTGGAGCGAACCCGATTTCATCCTGTTTTGCGGTGCAACGCCCTTCGCCGGCGACAAAATCAAACTCATATCCGGCGTTTCAAATCGGCGGTCAATTCAGCGAGATTAACCTCAACCAGCCCGACTTTGGCGTCGGCCGCGCCGTAGCCCATCAGCAAGGCGCCGTCGCGCCGCACCACCCCGGAGCAGGTGAAGAGGCACGGGATGTTGAAGTCGCCCCCAAGTTCCCACGGCTCGGCGGCGTACAGCATCCGCTCCGCCGGACGGGCGATGATCTCCGGAAACGCGCCGCCGGTTTCTCGCAGCAGCATAAAGGACTGAGTGTAACCGACGGTGTCATCCTGTTTGCCGTGGTACGGCAAGAGCCAGAGACCGGGCTCGAGCTCCAGCGGAGCCCAGCTCGCCCCGATCCGGTTGGCTTCCCAGGGGAAACGGGAAACAGCGAAAAGCCGCTGTTCGGCCTTGCCGGTGCTGAAGTCGGACAATGAATCGGCGGCGGCCAGGAAAATCGACGGGATTTTGACCTCGCGCGCGAACTCATAGCGCCACGGCCATTTGGGGCGGTGAAGGCAGACGATTTTGCCGTTGATCCGGCGGGAGAAAAGCACCACATCGCGGTTGTCGCTGACGTCGGGCTGGTGCAACGGCGCGACCAGCTGGAAGGCCTTCCGGTAATCGCGCCGGGCCAGTGCGGCAAGGTCGACCCGGTAAAGCAAGCTCACCGTGCTGTTATGGTTGACCGCGTGCCCGAACGCCGGATCGGCGGCCCAGTCCGGACAACACTGTAGCGGATCGTCGTGCTCCCAGTACGGCCCCGGCGGAAAGGCGCGGCAGGCGGCGCTGAGATAAATGTCTCCCTCGAATTCAAAAAACCGGGGATCTTCGATACAGCCGTTGGCATAGTCGAACATCGCCCCGTCGCGGAACGAAGCACTAATGAAAGCGTCGCGTTCAAAATCGAGCCGCGGCGCGAGCGCCGGGCGCGAAAAGTCGAACTCCCAGTGCGCCCCTCCGTCACGGCTCTCGCCGAATCCGAGGAAAATCGGATAAGGCAACGGCCGCCCCGGCTGTCGCGCTTCCGGCCACGGCCCGGTGGCGCGAAACAACATATAGAGCCGATCGGAATCGGCGGGATCGGCGATCATCGCCGGATTGAGCACCATCTTTTCCGCCCACGGACAGCCGGGCTCCGGTTCAAGCAACAGACGCCGGGTGAATTTCATGATTTGCCGAAGGCGTCGAAGAGGGCGACTCCGTCTTCGGCGGTGGTGAAGGGTTTGAGTTTGGGGTTTTCAAGCACGTCCAGGAAGCGATTGACGGTTGCTCCGACAACTTCGCCGCCGTTGAACGGACAATCGACGACTTGATTTTCCGGATACAGCGCAAGCTGCGTTCCCTCCAGCCGGGCGTAGCCTTTTTCGGCGGTCGCCTCGAGCAGAATGTCTTCCCCGGCGATCCGGTAAGGCAGGCGGCCGACCGAGAGATTGGCCACCGCGCCGTTGGCGAAACGGAGATTGAAAATCGCGTAATCATCGACCCCGCAGTCGCGGTAGGAGCCGAAAAAATCCTGCTTGGCGAAAAATTGCGAAGCGACGATCGGGGAACGCGCGATTTTGAGCGCGGTGACGATGGCGTGGGAGCCGATGGTCACCGATTCGCCGCCGGCGATGTCCGCCGCCCACGCTTGCGACGGAACGAAGCCGGGATAGATGCCGCCGGAGAAGTTGAGCCGAATGTTGAGCGCCTTGAGTTCGCCCCAGTCGCCGGAGGCGAGTTTCTCGATCAACTTCGCAACCGCCGGGCGGGTGTGGTAACCGGCCAGCATCCCGACGGTGGAGCCGGTGCGTTTTTCCGCCTCGAGGATGGCTTCGGCATGAGCCCGGTCGAGGGCGAGCGGTTTGTCGAGCAGCACCGCCTTGCCGGCTTCGAGGGCGCGGACGACCCATTCGTTTTTCGCTCGCGGCGAAATCATCACCGAAATAATGTCGATTTCGGGATCGGCGAGCAAGGTTTCCGGATCGTCGCAGGCGGCGGCGTTGAGACTTGCCGCATAGGCGCAGGTATCGAGCTCCAGCCGGTAACCGAATTCCGGCCGGTGGCAGACGCTTTTGACCCGGCAGCGGCCGGTGGCGAGCAATTCGCGTTCAAGGCTGTGGCAGCCCCAGACTCCGACGCCGAGGACTCCGACTGTATGGATTTTTTTCATCTTCAACGCCCCAATCCCTGCAGCAGCAGCTCAAATAAATGCATCGCGTCGGCGAACTTTCCCGCGGTGTCGCCGCCGCCGTTGACCCGGTCGGCGAAGTCGTCGATCGCGATCCGGAAGGACTCGACCATGCTGTCGCCGTCGCAGTCGAGCAGCGGCAGGATTTCTTTTTCGGTACTGCCGAACTTATAGTAATGGATTTCGTTTGTGCCGTAGGGACAGCGGAGTTCGCCGTGGGTGCCGATCAAGGTCCGCTCCATCCCGCCGGGCAGGCCGTCGGCCAGCAGCATGGTGTTGTACTCAAAGAGAAAGGTCTTCTCCTCCATCGGGAAAATGGCCGAAAAGTAGTTGGGCCCCTCCCCGAGACAGCGGGGATCGCCGTGGTCGTTGCGATTGGTCAGCACCGCGACGCTCTCGGGAAGTTTCCCCGAGTAGGAGAACGCCTCGTCGAGCCAATGCAGCGAATTGTGGAGCCAGACCCCGCCGGACTCGGAGGTCAGATAGAAACTTTGCGGATTCTCGATCGGGAAACGCCGTCCCCGGTAGCGGATGATGATTTCACGGAGTTCGCCGATGAAGAAGCGTTCGAGATAATGCTTGAGCGAGCGGCTCAGTACCGCATGGCGCTGGTTGATGAGCACCCCGATCTTTCCCGGCGCGGCTTTGGCGGCGGCGATCAGCTGCGCCATTTCGGCGCGGTTGACGCAGGGCGGCTTCTGAAGCAACACGTGTTTCCCCGCCGCCAGCGCGGCCAGCGCGTGGCGGCAGTGGAACTGGTCGGGGGTGGCGACCTCGACCAGCTCGACTTCGGGATCGGCGAGCATGGCGTCGTAGTCGGTGTAGGCCTTGACCTGATGTTTGGCAGCATACTCGGCAACCCGGGGATTGAGGTCGCAGAGCGCAACCAGCCGGACCTTGTCCGACTTCAGCGTCGCCGGCAGCTGGTGGTCGGTGGCGATATTGGGCTGTCCGGCCCCGAGGATGCCGACGCCGAGCGGACGCTTGGAGATATTATTTTTCATCACTCACAACCTTGAAATTGCGAAAAAAAACGCTTGAGCCGGAAGCGACGCGAAGACCGACGGCACCTTTCTCAAACTTGCCGGAGGCTTCGGCGATGATCAGTTGGCCATCAAGATAACACTTGATCGATTCATCTTTGACCTCGATCTTGAGACCATGCCAATTGTCGTCGGGTGCGGCGGCAAGTTTGCTTTCCTTAACCCGCCGCCAGACCGGATCGACCGCGTGGAGCACCCCCTTGTCTCCGGCGATACTGAAGATGAAACCGGTGAAATAAGTCGCGTGCCGTGCCTTGGGCGGGGCTCCGCGAAAGATCAACCCGACGTTTTGTGGCGCCCCGGAAACGAATTTGAACTCGACTTCGGCGGTGTAATTTTCTCGGTCGAAATCCTTGAGCAGAATCATTCCGCTTTTGCCGGCAGCGGCGGTGGCGGCAAGGACGCCGTCTTTGACCTCCCATACTGCATTGTTTTCGGCCGGGACGGAGAGTTGCCAGCGATCCGCGGCGAGCGGAGCATCGAATTTGTCGGCAACTGTTTCGGCTCCGGCACTCCAGGCGGCGGCGATCAAGCACAGCCCCGGCAGTAATGATTTCAGGATCGTCATGATTATTTCTCCTCGGTGATGATTTCAACTTGGTAAGGGGCAAAATTTTTGGTCTGAGTCCGGCCGCCAAAAGTGATTTCGGTACTTATCTGACGATTTTCCGGATTGACCACGATCAACCAGCGCTTGGCGGCGGTGGCGAAAAGCCGGGCTTCAAGCGTCCGGTCGGCGACCCGGAAGTCCTGCGCTGGGGCTTTGGCGGTCAAGGCCGGGGCGAGTTGCCGGATTTCATCGGCGACAGTTAGTACTTCGCGATAGAAATCCGGATTCTTGTCCGGCAGACTGCCGCCCATCTCTTCCGAGCTGTAGGCGAAGAAAAGCATGCCCTTGACGTTGTTGACCAACGCAAGATAAATCATGCAGCGGAGCTCTTCCCGGGTCGGGAAACGTCCGCCGTAGGAAAAGGAGGCGAAGGTCTGGGCTGCGAACCAGACCGGCTTGCGTCCCTCCACCGCGGCGTGAGCCTGCCGGATGTATTCAGCGACGCTGGAGACCGGCAACTTCGGCACCGGATAGCAATCGACCGCGAAGATATCGCAGGCGGGGGCATATTTACGGAAAAGAGGCGGCTCACTGTTGAGGATCAGAACCGGATGGTCCGGATCGTTGGCCCGGATGATCCGGTAAAGATCCTGCGCGTTCTCCGGCGAAATGCCGTAATTCTGCGGCTCGTCGGCAAGATACCAAACCCACAGCGCCGGATTGTCGCGGTAGCGGCGGACTACTTCGGCCAGCCGTTTCTTGAGAAAACGCCGGGCGGCATAATCTTCATGGGGAAACACCCCGACCCCGGCGGTGTTTGCTTCGGCGAAAATGCGGTCGAAAACTTCGAAGTTGTCGCGATAATTGGTCTGTTCGGCAGCGTTGAAGCCATGTTTGCGCATCTCGCCGTAAAGCGGCGGCGGCAGACGGTAGAAAATGAGCGGGAACACTTTGCGACCATCGACCACCAGCGCCTGGTCTTCGTCGATCCAGACTTTTTTCCGGATTTCCGCTTTTGCCGGAGCAACCGGAATCTCGGCGGCGTTGACGGTGCGGCTGACGGTGAAGAGAACTTGATCTTGTTCGATCAGCTCGAGGGTCAGGATATTGGCTTCGGGAGCGGATATGAGATAGGAGATTTCGACCTTCTGCTCGGCCGTACCGTCAAGCGCAATCGCGGTGGTGACTTCATTGCGCTTGCGGTCGGTCCCCACGGTGATCGCGCGAATGCCGAATGCCCCGGTTGCGCCGCGGTCGTTGAGGATGGTGACCGCGGCCTGATTGCGACCGACCCGGCGGTCGCCGACGCCGGTAAGGAGCAAACCCGGATGGGCCGGAACACCGGCGCAGTCGAGCGGCAACAGCGCATCCATGCGGTGAAAGCCGTCTTTGATCCCGGAGGCGCTCGAATATTCGACTTTGGGCCCGAGGCTGGTTCGGGCGAGATTGATCATACAGCGGTCGCCAGAGAAATAGAAATTGCGCAACGGAATCGCGACTTCGACCCGGTAGAAATCGGGGCCGGTCGCGGCGGCGGCTTTAATCCCCTCGGCATTCCAGTCCTTGTGAACGCCCACCTCGCCGGGACGGCAAAGCTGGTCGAAAACTTCACCTTTGGTGTTGATGATGAAATGGTAGTAATCGCCCCGGCGAAGATCGGTCCGGAGAAAAATTTCCACTGAATCGTCGAGCCAGAGGGTGCCGTCCCGATCGTAGGTTCCGGCTTTGAGTTTGCCCGGATCGGGCTCGCGGCAGTCAAAGGCAACGTAGAGATTATCCCGGTCGAACCGCACCATCGCCGAAGTCGCTTTGGCGGGCTCGTCATGATCCTTGGCGGTGCTGATGAAGCGTTCGAAGCGACGGGCGTCGCGCCATTCGTCAGGGTTGAGATCGCCGTCAATTCCCATCGCGGGCAAAACCGCAAACGAGACGGCACTGAAAAGGAGCGCGGCAAATAGCTTCAGCATGATCAGTTTCCTTCAAATCCGGAGTTATCCCGGGAAACAATGACACTGCCTGCCGGGTTGTTGATTTTGACTTTCCCCTCGCCGACCCAAAGATTTCCGGCGACCGCCAGTTCGGAAATCGGCTGATTGATGCCGATCACGCAACGGTTGACATTGGGAGCACCGCTCACCACGTTATTGAGAATCCTGACCCCGGCGGCACCGTACCCGATTGAGACGAAGTTGCCTTTGAAGTCGCCGTGGCTGCCGTTGATGGTGAAATTGTTGTTGCTTACAGTGACGTTCCGGATCGGTTCCGGCGACTCTCCCCACGGCCGGCCGACCATGACCTCGCCGTTGAAGGGGGTGTCGACGCTGCGGCCGTTATTCCGGAAGATGTTGCCGGTGACCAGAATATTGTCGCAACCGGCTTTTTGCTGGACGCTGTAGCCAATCAGGAGTCCCCAGGCGGCGGAGTCCTCGATGATGTTGTTGCTGACAATGACATTGGAACAACCGACCACGTCGATGCCGGAACCGTTGGAGGTGCCGCGCGAAATGTTGCCGGTGATCAGGATGTTGTTGCAGTTGCCGTTGGCGATAAAGGGCGCGTCGTGGCTGCGAATCGACACGTTGTTGCTGACGACCGAATTCTCCGAGCGCGAGAACCCCATGCCGGTGGAGTCCTCGACGGTATTGCCGCTGATGATCGCCTGCTTCTGGTTCTGCAGTGCAATCGGCTGGCCGCCGCCGCCGGTAATGAAGCAATTGATCACTTTGTTGTTGAAGTGATATTCATTGTTGCCGGGACCGAACCCGGCCACGCCTTCCCAGCGCAGATTCGGCTGCTTGGCGACGTGCCCGCTGACCGTACCGGTGCCGTTGCCGGAAAACTGCAAACCGTCGACCACGCAGGCGTTGGCGTTGATCAGCACCACCGCCCAGTACCATTCCTGCCCATCTTTCATGCCGGCGGTATAGTCGATGCCCGGAATGATCTTGATCGATCCCGCGCAATTGACCCGGCTGCCGTCTTTGACGAGCTCGATCAGGCATTTGCGGCGCAGCACTCCGGGCCGCATTTCGCGCATCGGGGTCTTCAGCGGGTTGACCATATAAGTGCCGGGCGGGATCATCACTTCGACCGGACCGCCAGCTTTGGAAATGGCACGGTCAAGCTTGTTGAATGCTTCGGTATCGTCGGTGATGCCGTCGCCCTTGGCACCGAAGTCGACGGGATTGAACACCGTAGCGGATGATACTGAAAACATGATCATCATCAATCCCAAAACCGACACGACTCGTTTTTTCATATCTCTCCATTGCTCAAGAATCATGATTACTCTTTCCAAAAGCTTGAGTAATATCGAATATACGCAGATCCATTGCTGAATCGAACCGGATCGGTCGTAAAATCGGTGAAAGTGAGCGGCTTCACATGCCCGTCACAAAACAGCGTGTTGGCCCTTTCCGCGTGAAGGAGCGATACCGCGTTGGTAGGCGAGAAAGCAAAAGTCGCACCGGTATTGAGGTAAGCAGTGGGACTCTTGCCCGATGCACTCTGATTGAAGGAATCGGTCAACATGATCCGGTTTTCAGGCTTGTTGCAATGGCCTTGCCCATTCACTTTCTGCACCAGATCAATGCGTTCCGCGTCATTGACCGTAATGCCCCGGGTCCGCACTCCATACGAAACCGTTGAGTTATCCAATGTGGTCTGATTGGCATAGGCGGGACAGCGAATCAGTTTGTAATTGCCGTCGGCAATATATTTACCGTTCATCAGAAAAACTGGCCAAGGCCCGGCTCCCGCAGCATTGACATTGGGCGGAAGAATTCCTTTGTTATCCGCGGTATACATGATAAAAAGCGTTCCCAGCTGCTTGAGCGAATTGGTACAGGCAGTGGCCCTCGCTTTTTCCCGGGCTTTGTTGAGGGACGGCAGCAGCATGGAGGCGAGGATGGCGATGATCGCGATGACGACCAACAGCTCGATCAGGGTGAAGACTTGGCGTTTCATTTCTCTTCCTCTGGGTTGTTTGGGGTGATGATGACGGTGTATAATTGATGGGATCCCATTTCGATTTGAAGTTCCCGGCCGGTGACGGGAAGTTCCTCCATCACGGTTTCGGCGAGATTGCAGCGGTGGGCGGCGGCGGGGTCGAAGCCGAAGCGGAGCGTCGCCTTTTCCGCTTGATCGCCGTAGTTGCAGAGCCGGAGCACCAGAGCGCCGGAACGCTCTTCGGCCGGTTTCAGGATGGATAGGTCAATATGCTCCGCCTCCAGCGTGACGAACGAACTTTCGGCGGGCGGCGCGGGGTTGAACGCGGCGACGTAGCTGATCAAGTCTTCGCTCCGGCGGCGAAGCGCCAAATAGGCATCGGCGATCGTGAAATCGGGCTTTTCAAAGAGCAAGGCGTAGTCGAATTCAAAGCGGCCGACTCCGGTCGGCTCTTCGCCGTTGGAGCCGACGGTGCGGCGGAAACTCCGCAACAGCGTCAGCAAAAATTCACCATCGGACGCGGCGATTTCGTGAAGCCCGGCCCCGGCCAGGAGATAGAAACTCCCCGTTTCATCCCGGCTTCCGGCAAGCTCGCGGAAATTCTTCTCCGGCCGCTCCGGCTCGCGCCAGCTCCCGGTCTCCTCGCCGCGGGCGAGTCCGCTCGGCCGTTCGAGAAAGCCGAAGGTCTGGGCGACCTGATAATTCCCGTGCATCGAGCGCGGCACCCGCAATCGGATGCGGCAGTCGGCGGCGGGGTTGTCGAGCGTCATCGCGATTTGCACGCGCGGCGAATCGGCGTCGAAAATCACCCGGGTGACCGCTTTGACTTCGACCGTTGCGTCCGAGGCGGCGATGCCGCGGTACTGCTCGTGGAGTCCGCCCCGGTATTCGAGCCGGGCGGGCACGGTCAAGCGCCGGGTGATTTCGTATTCGGTCCGTCCGGGATAGTCGCCGACGATTTTGAGCTCGGCTCCGGTATTGCCGCCGAAGTGCACCGTGCCGCCCTTGGGGCTGACGTGGTTCCAGCCGTCGCCGATTTCGCCGTCGAGCAGGAATTGATTGAACTTGCCGTAATTCCGTCCGGCTCGTTTGTCGAAAATTTCGAAAGTCCCATCGGCGTTGAAAGTCAGGCGCAGGAAACGGTTCTCGATCCGCTCCGGGACTTCAGGCATGGTTTTGAGGTGGCGGACCGGCTTTGCCGACGGCGTGATCCGGATCGTGGTCCAGCCGGAAGCCCGGAGCCGAGGAGCGAAAACCAAAGTATAGACGTCGGCGAAGCGGGCGTCGTAGCGATGACGCCGGTAGAGTTCGTTGCGCCGGATTTCCGCGATGCCGTAGGGAAGCGAGCCCCCGTCTTCGCCGGTAAGCACAAAGGAGTTGATGGTTTCGTAGCCGAAAGGCTCGGCGTAGGTGGTGCGGTAGTTGCGCGGGAAGCGCACTTCGAGCCGCCGCATATCCGCAACCGGATACGGCAGCGGGTTGTAGATGCGGAGCGCGAGTTCGCCCGCGCCGTCGCCGTCGGCCTCCGGCATCGGCGCATCGCCGGAAATCGAGGGACAGGATCGCTCGATCGGAATTCCGGTGTAGCGCGCGAAATCGCGGGCGATCCAGTCGCTACGGAGCGCTTCGACGATGTCCTCGACCTGACGGAAACGGTACTCCATATCGAGGTGCACCCGCCCCGGCGAACAGCCGCAGATCGAGTCGTGGGCGTGATTCTGCAGCAGATACTGCCAGGCGAGATCGAGGAAATTGCGGGTTTCCTCCCCCGTCGCCGCGCAAAGCGGCGAAATCAGCCGCTCAAGGATGGTTTGCAGCCGGTCGTTGCGGCGCTTCTGTTCGATATGGGAGGAGAGGGTGTGGGTGATCAGATTGAGGAAGCCGCCCGGCTGGGGATTGGAACAGGCAAGTTCGCCGCAATGCACCGGGAGTCCGGCGCGGCAGTTCTCCAGCACCGGCAAAATTTCGTCGATGGCGCCAAGCGTGACTTCGCAATCGGGGTAGAGTTTTTGCAGATATTCGACGTAAGCGGGGGCGGCGCGGTGAATCGGGGCGTGGTCGACCCCGTCCATCAGTACCAGGACCGGGGCGTTGAGCTCGGCCAGCCGTGCGTCGCAATATGGTTTGGCCTTGGCCGCGAACTCCGCTTCCGGCAGGGCGCGGTCGAAGAAATCGGTCACCGCCCCGGTGAAGTCGCCGTAGCCCTGCTTGGCGGGCATTTTGTAGAGCAAAACTTCACTCCCGTCCGCCGCCCGCCACCTGAAATAGACCGGCAGCTCCGGCGGCACCCCGCGCCAGAGCGCGGCAAGCCCGATCCCGAAGCCCGCCAGAATCTGCGGCATCGCCGCAATGTGGCCAAAGGTGTCGCAAAGATACCCCAGTTGCCAGCACTCCGCCCCGTAGCGGCGGCAGAGTGTGCGTCCGTACAGGAGGTTGTGGATCAACGCCTCGCCGGAAACCAGAAACTCGTCGGGCTGGACGTACCACGGGCCGATTTTGAGCCGCCCGGTTTCGAGCTGACGCCGCAGCCGCGTCTCCAGTTCCGGGGCGGCCGCCAGCACGTCCTCGATCACGATCGACTGGCCGTCGAAGCAGAAAACGGTGAACGCAGGATCATTCTCCAGCGTATCCAGCACCCGGCGCATGGTGGCGACCAGATGGAAACGGAACTCCTGAAAGGGCTGATACCATTCGCGGTCCCAGTGACTGGAGTTGAAGTAGACGATTTTGACTTTGGAAAATTTCACGATCGGGTCTCTCGGCATGTTTTTTATTTCTGTTCGTAACTGCGGCAGCTCTCGCGGACGATCAATTTAGTTTTGAGTTTGACCTTGAGCTCGTCCCGGCGGCGGCCGGCGAGGTGGTCGACAATCAGCCCCACCGCATTGACCGCGAGCTCCTGGATCGGCTGGGCCATGGTGGTCAACGGCGGCTCAAGATAGCTCGCGATTTCGCTGTTGTTGACCCCGATCAGCGAGATGTCGCCGGGAACGGCGAGGCCGTTGTCGGTGATCGCATGGATCGCCCCCACCGCCAGCTCGTCGAAGAGCAAAAACACCGCGGTCGGCGGCGTGGCGAGCTTCAGCAGCGTCGACATTTCGCGATAGCCGAGCGACTGGAGCTTGAGGTCGGCCATCGTGGTGTGGACGCAGTTCCGGGTCAGTTCGGGAACGTACTCGGGGCGGAATTCGAGCTTGTTTTTGCGCAGCGCGTCGCGGTAGCCGGCGAAGCGTTCGCTGACCGAGCTGACGTTGCGCATGGTATCATTGGAGGTGATGTGGGCGATCCGGCGGTGTCCGAGGGCGATCAGATATTCGGTCGCGGCAAAGGCGGCGTCGTAATTGTCACAGGCCACGCTCATCGCTTCGAGGCCGTTGAAATACTTGTCGATCTGGACCACCGGCAGACCCTTTTCCAACAATTTCCGGATCGCTTTTTCATTGATCTGCGGGTAACAGGGGGAGATGATCACCCCGGCGACGTTGAGCAGCAGCGCCTGCTCGAGATGCATCGCTTCGAGCTTGACGTTGAGCTCCGAATTGCAGACCATCAGCTGAAAATTCTGGTCCCGCCCGATCCGCTCGATGTGCCCGACCGTCTTGGCCGAGAGCTCGGTGCAGAGGTCGGACAAAATCAGCATGATCACCGGCTTGGCGACATGGCGGAGGTCGTTTTTGGCCCCCCAGCGGTTGCTGACGAAGGCGCCGCGGGTGGACTCCTTGCGCAAATAGCCCTCCTCGACCAGTTCAAATACCGCCTTGCGGGCGGTCATGTAGCTGACCTGATGCTTTTCGGCGAGTTTTCGCTCGGACAGCACCGCCTCGCCGACTGCGAGGTCGCCGGAGACGATCTGGTCGATCAGATCCTCTTTGACAATGTCGATTACCGAAGTCTTTCGCTTTTCCATAAATCGGTTCTCCGAAGTGTATTATAACCAAAGTGCGGGAGGGTTCCAACCCGGGCCGCGACTTTGCTCTGTTTTTGTGTATAGCAATGCTTTCATAGTGATTGATCCGAAACGAATCCGTCGTCGGTGTCGTGCTTGCGGTTTTTGAGAATCCGGAACATTTTCGCCAGGTCGCGGATGCCGCCCCAGGTCATCCAG